>CAWBHO010000126.1:0-6581 GCA_963788415.1 uncultured Acidobacteriaceae bacterium
AGCAATGGTGCAGCGCAAGAAATTGTGAGGAGACGATGAGTCAGCAGATACAAAGAAAGCAGCTTTTGCACGCCATGCTGGGAAGACGGAGTATGACCTCCGTGGACGTGCGGGAGATTCGTTTCGAGCCGGGCCAGCGGACGGGCCGGCACCTTCATCCCTGCCCGGTGGTCGGACTGATCGTCACCGGCGCGGCCACCTTCCAGATCGAAGGCGAGGCAGCCCAAACCTTGCCCGCTGGATCGGCTTTCTATGAGCCGGCGGAGACTGTGATCGCCGATTTCAGCAATGCATCGAATGCCGATCCGATGACCTTCGTCGCCTTTTATCTGCTGGATGGCGATCAGGCGCTGATCCGAATGCTCGAAGACAAATAAGGAGAGCCCATGCCGCGCGAGATTCTGTGGACCGACGCCGAGGAGATCGGCATTGAGCTGGCCGAAAAGCATCCCGGCCTCGACCCGCTCACGGTGCGCTTCACCGACCTGCACCGCTACGTGACCGAACTCGCGGGCTTCGCCGATGACCCGGCGAAATCCAGCGAACCTCGTCTGGAAGCGATTCAGATGGCCTGGCGTGAGGAGTTCGAGGACGCGCAGGGATAGGACGTGTTTCATCGCGGCGGCACAGCGCTGGCAGAATGGGGCTCAGCGCCATTCGTTCTCGTCCCGCTCGCTCCAGCCGAAGGCATTCTCAAAATGCATGATTTCCTTTTCCTGCCCCGGCACGAGGTATACGCTGAGCACGTCAAAGCGGACCGCCGGAGCGGTTTCGCTCGGCAACTGGCGCACATAGCGGCGGGCCAGCCTGCGCAGGGTGGCCCGCTTGTGCGCGTCGATGGCGATCTCGGCCGGCGCCTCGTCGCGGGCCGTGCGAGTCTTCACTTCCACAAAGCAGAGCAGCGGCCCTTTCCATGCGATCAGGTCCACGTCGCCCGGCAGGTCGCCCGATGACCAGCGCCGCGCCACCACGACATAGCCCTTGCGGCGCAGGTGAAAGAGCGCCGCGGTTTCGCCGTCGACACCGGTGCTGAGGTGAGCGGGCAGATCGCCCGTCCGTCCTCGCCGCCCCGCCGCTCCCGCAAGGCCGGCCAGCAGATGCTCCTCGCAGCCGATGCGCATCCTCTCCATCCATCCCATGGAAGACCATTTTCAACTGGATCGGAGAAAGGCGCAAATCGGGATTCCCGCCAGCCGGGCCAGGCTGGCCGAACCCGCTGCACATTCCGTCCGGGCGAATGGCCGCTCTGCGCCTTTGCCGAAGTGGGACCGTCGAGTTCACATCCGGGAAGCCTTGGCATTCGCCTGCGGAATTTGTAGACTTCGCTTCGCCGTAGCCCGATGAAACCAGCGAGACTGAAAGCGTGTAGTCGGAGGTAGAGCCGGTTATGTCCCATGGTTTGCTCGGAAACTTGTTTTCACAGCGCAATGCGCCGCCGCCGGTACTGAAGGACGCAGCGTCGTCTTTCGTGACTGCTGTCGAGACGGTGGTCGATCGCAGTTTTGAATTTGCGCTGGACGCGCTGCCGGCCAACGTGATGTTCTGCGACCGGGATCTGATTCTGCGCTACCTCAACCGGGAATCGCGCAAGACTCTCAAGAGCCTGCAACAGTATCTCCCCGTGCCGGTCGACCAGATCGTGGGCAAGTCCATCCACATCTTTCACAAATCGCCGCCGAATGTTGAAAAGGTTCTGGGCGCCGGGCAGCATCATGGCGTGCATCAGCTTCCGCGCAAGGCGACCATCCCGCTGGGGCCGCTCAAGCTCGATCTGAATGTCGAGCCCATGCTCGGCGAGCGCGGCGATTACGTTGGCGCGTGTGTCGTGTGGGGCGTCAGCACTCAGGAAAAACTCGAAGCGCTGCGTGTGGCGCAGGAGGCCCAGCACAAAGACATCGAGCAGCTGAACGGTAATCTGCAGATGGTGGCCACGGCCACGCACGAGATCGAGTCCAGCATTGCCGAGATCGCCAAGAACGCCGTCGATGTCTCCCAGGCGGCGGAGAAATCGCGCATTGCCAGCGCGGAAAGCAAGACGGCCATCGAGAGCCTCCAGGCATCGAGCAGCGGCGTGGCCAAGGTGGCGGAGCTGATCGCATCCATCGCAACGCAAACCAGCGTTCTGGCGTTGAATGCGAACATCGAGGCGGCCCGGGCGGGGGTGCATGGCAAAGGCTTCGCCGTAGTGGCCTCTGAAGTGAGAAAGCTTGCCGAGCAGACGGCTTCAGCCACAGCCGAGATTCAAGCCAAGGTGACCGCCATCGGCGCCGATGTGGCCACTGCCATGGGGGCAATCGCCGAGATCTCCACGCAAACTGAAGAATTGTCGGGGCTGTCGCACCAGATGGCCTCAGCCGCCGAGGAGCAGCATCTGGCCACGCAGGAGATGGCGCAGAACCTGGAACGGGCCGCGCACAGCACCTCGGAAATCGCCAATATGCGCATCGATTAGAAGCTTGAAGGATGCCCTGAAAAGTCGATGTGTTGAAAGGGCACAGCTTCAGTCGTGTCGTAAACGCAACAAGATAATGGTGGGCTTTAGCCCTTGAGGGAATGTTCGGTGTGAATTAGAACCTAAACAGAGCCGTCTCAGGTCGAAGACGTTTTAGCAGCCTCTGGGACAACCATCCAGGCGCTTGTGGGGCGTTGTGAGCAGGGCTGGCGACACGGGGTTCAAAACCCGTTGAGCCAGCCCTTTTTTTGCCTGCCTTCTTCCGGCTGGCTCAGACCGCAGCTCCGGCCAGTGCTCCGGCCTGCTGGTATTCCTTCTCGGCGAGCGTCAGCGCCTCTTCGAGAATGTCGAGGGCGACCGTAGCTTCCTGTTCGCTGACGACGAGCGGCGGGCAGAGCCGGATCGAGGACTCGCCGCAGCCGAGGACCATCAGTCCGCGCTCGAAGGCCAGCGTCTCCACGCGGTTGCGCACGGCGTTGGCGGGCTTGCGCGTCGCCTTGTCCTCGACGAGTTCGATGCCGATCATCAGGCCGCGTCCGCGCACATCGCCCACCAGCGGATGGGTCTGCTTCCAGCCGTTCAGCCGCTCCATCATCAGGCCGCCTACGCGGGCCGCATTGCCCATCGCCTCGCGCTCGATGATGTCCAGAGTGGCCAGCGCCGCGGCAATCGAAACCGGGTTGCCGCCGAAGGTGGAAGCGTGCGAGCCGGGCGCCCAGTCCATGATCTCCGCACGGCTCATGCAGACGCCCAGGGGCATTCCGCTGGCGATGCCCTTGGCCATGCAGACGATGTCCGGCTCGACGCCCGAGTGATCGATGGCCCACCACTTGCCGGTGCGTCCTGCGCCGGACTGCACCTCGTCGACCACCAGCAGAATCCCGTGGCGGGTGCAGATTTCGCGCAACTCGCGCAGAAAGTTGTTCGGGGCCACCACGTAGCCGCCCTCGCCCTGAATCGGTTCGACGAAGATGGCGGCCACCTCCTCGGGCGCGAGGATGGTCTTGAAGAGTTTCTCCTCGATGAAGCGCGCGCAGCCCAGCGCGAAGGCTTCCTCTTCCTGCGCGCCGCCTGAACAGCCGCGGTAGGCATAGGGGTAGCGGATATGGGTCACGCCGGGAACCAGCGGCGAAAAGCGGCGCTTCTGCTGAGGCTTCGAGCCGGTGAGCGAGAGCGCGCCCATGGTGCGGCCGTGGAAGGCGCCCAGAAAAGAGATGATCTGCTGACGGCCGGTGTGATAACGGGCCAGCTTGAGGGCGCACTCGATGGCTTCGGCGCCGGAGTTGCCGTAGAAGAACTTATGCGGGCCGGGCATGGGCGCAATGGCCGAGAGCCGGGCGGCCAGATCGGTGATATGTTCGTCGTAAAAATCGGTGCTCGATATGTGAATCAGCTCGGCGGCCTGCTTTTGAATGGCGGCGACGACTTCCGGGTGGCAGTGGCCGGTGGAGACCACGGCGATGCCCGCCGCGAAATCGAGAAATTCGTTGCCGTCGGTGTCTTCGATGCGAATGCCGCGGCCGCGCTTGGCAACCAATGGATAGGAGCGGGTGTAGCTGGGTGAGATCAGCCGCTCGTCGGCTTCGACGGCGGCCTGGGCTTTGGGTCCGGGCAGCGGACAGACGAGCTTGGGTCCGAACTGAGCGTGCATCTCCTGCTTGGTCATCTTCGGGTCTCCTCGACGCATTCAGTTGTGCGGCCGGATAGCAATGGGGTCAGTGAATCAGGGGATGCAGCGCGGCCGCGGACTCCACGGGGGTGGAGTCGTCCAATGTTTCCCGTCCAACGTGTGGTCCGTCAGAATGGGCGAGAAGGGCAGGGAAGTCTCTTCGCCAGGCAGGGACTAATCGCTGGCGAAGAGGCTAGGTCGAGTGCGGGTGGGCAACACGCGCAGGTGCTGCCGCGGACAGATGATGCGCGCGCGTGACCGGGACCAGCGCCTGTTGGCCGGTGCAAGTGGTCGATTGGCAAAGCGCGTGTGCATGAAAACCCCGCTGGCGTGAGGATAGAACATCGCGCTGGCGCTGTACAGCGCAATGTTGCGCCCTGCGTCCGCGAGTTAGCATGAAGACAACCCCGATGGCGAACCTCCCGCAGCAGACAAATCTCCCGGAAAAGAAAACGGCGACCGCCGCCTCCATCGTGCTGGCCTTTGCCTGCGTTTACTTTTTCTGGGGATCAACCTACACAGCCATCCGCATTGGCGCGGCTCAAATGCCGGCGCTGCTGCTGGCCGGGACGCGGTTTCTGGTGGCCGGCGCGGTGCTCGCGGGCTGGTGCCGGTGGCGCGGGTTGCGCCTGCTGTGGCCGCCAAAAGCCATGTGGATGCTCAGCCTGATGGGGCTTTTACTGCTGGGCGGAGGCAATGTCGGCCTGGTTTATGCGGAAAAGACCGTCCCCAGCGGGCTGGCTTCGCTGGTGCTGGCGGTGGTTCCGCTTTTTGTGGCGCTGGCTGAGATGCTGCTGCCGGGAGGCGAGCCGTTGCCGGTGCGCGGCTGGCTGGGGATCGGGCTGGGCTTTGCCGGTTTAAGTGCGCTGCTGTGGTCCTCGCTCCACAGCGGCCAGGGCAGCCATCGAGCTCTGGCGTGGGCGATGGCTGCTTTATTGTCCGGCGCGCTCTCCTGGACTGCGGGCAGCCTCCTGTCGCGGCGGGCGCATCTGCCGGTCAATAGCTTTGTCGCCGCCGCCTGGCAGATGCTCGTGGCCGGCGTCTGCTGCCTCGTGCTGGGTTCGGCGCTGGGCCAATGGCCGCAGTTTCACGTCAACGCGGCTGCCATCGGCTCGCTGGCCTGGCTCATCACGGGCGGTTCGCTCATCGGCTACACCGCTTTCATCTACCTGCTGGAGCACGTTCCGGTGGCCAAGGTCTCGTCCTATTGCTACGTCAACCCGGTGGTCGCGGTGCTGCTGGGCGTCCTGCTGCTTCATGAACGCCCGCAGGCCTCCGAGTTTGCCGGCATGGCGGGCGTCGTGGTGGCCGTCTTTCTGCTGACCACCGCGCAGGTCAAGAGCCAGACCAAGCCGCAGCAGATCGAGGAACTGGAACAAATGCCGGCCGAGTGATTGCGGCGGTTCCGCGGGAATTTTCTGGCTTCTGGAAGCGGTCCTCAAGATTCCAGCGAGCTGCCATCCCTTTTAGAGCGAGAAGATGCGAGAATTTGAACAGCGAGGTGAACGTTAAAAATGATCAGACTTCTGGTTCAATGGCTCTTGAGCGCGGTTGCCCTGCTGGTGGTTTCCAATCTGGTGCACGGCTTCGAAGTCGACGGGTTGGGACCGGCGCTGGTGGCCTCGCTGGTCATCGGCCTGCTCAACGCGACGGTGGGCTTCTTCCTGAAAATTATCACCTTCCCCATCAGCATCCTCACCCTTGGCCTTTTCCTGCTGGTCATCAACGGCCTGATGATCCTGGTGGCGTCGAGCCTGGTGCGCGGCTTCCACGTGCGCGGCTTCGGCGCGGCCTTCTGGGGCGCGTTGGTGCTGGCGCTGCTGGGCATGGTGATCCGGGCGGTTACAAAAGGCGCATAGCCGGTCTGCCAGCAGTGTCGGAGGCCATTTCACGGACGGGTGGGCTACTTTGCCCCAGGCGCGTCAGGCGGAGCGATGCTCTTACCGGCTGCTACCCTCTTGGCGCGTTGGCCCGGCGCGCGCTTTGATCGCCCCGCTGGCGCCTCGGATGCAGTCTTGGCAGGCTTTTGCGCCGCAGCCGCGGGTTGCGCCACCCTCGGTCCATTCAGCGTCTTCGGCGTGCGCATCGCTCCCCGGCATGTCGGCCCGCCGGCCGACATGAGCTGGGCGCTCTTTACCTCGATCGTCGATCAAATTCCCAATCTGCACCGCGCCGTGTTGCATGGCGTCGGCGAGCCGATGCTGGTGAAGCATCTGCCGCGGATGGTGCGCTATCTGAAAGACCGCGGCACCTATGTCCTGTTCAACACCAACGGCACCGTGCTGAACGAGAAGAACGGCCGCGCCCTGATCGCGGCCGATCTCGACGAATTGCGGGTATCGTTCGACGCGGCGACGCCGGAATCCTATCGCGCCATCCGCGGCAAGAATTATTTCAACCGCATTCTGAAAAACGTGCGCGCCTTCCGCGAGCTGCAGGAGCGCGAGGGCCACGTCAAAC
>CAWBHO010000127.1:0-8453 GCA_963788415.1 uncultured Acidobacteriaceae bacterium
CAGAAACCCCGTCGACGCCTGCAACCTTCAGAGCCGAATTTGCGGCGTCCTGTGTTGTGGCTTCAAAGGCCTGTGTGTAGTCGAAGTTCGAGATGTGGTTATGAGCTTCGGTGAACGGCGTGTAAATGTCGTAGCGGAAGCCATACACCACGGTCAGCTTCGGATTGACCTTCCAGTTATCCTGGGCAAAGAAGCCCGGTTCCCAGGTTCGATAGTCCGGCGTGTCCAGATCTACGCTGTAACTGGATCCCGTGAAGGCTCCAGCTAACATGGATCCCAGAACCTGGTCCGCGCTGTTGTCGGTCGGGAGGCCGAATCCGGAATAGTGGCCAAACGGAAACGCGCTCTGCAGGTTCCGCGCCTGACGGCGGATCAAGCTCGCACCCAGCTTCAGGTTGTGGTTTCCGATCGTGTAACTGACGGTGCCGGAGTACTGGAAGGCGTTGTCGATGTCCTGCAACGGGACATAGGCTCCATCGCCGAGAGAAGCAAAATCGTTGATGTCAACAGGCGTAAGGGCCGAAGTCAAATTGGGATCTCCATTTGCGGGAAAACCTAACGTAACGTCGGCATTCGAGTTGTAATTGAGAGGGGTAGAGAAGTTGTTGACGCGCGTGTAGGCAGCGCGCAGATCGACCAGCAGATTCTGCGTGAAGATGTGTGAATAACCGAAGGCATACTGCTGCGCATCGTCTTTGGCCGCACCAGTGTAGGCCCAATAATTTCCGCCACCGGCAATCGACTTCAAAGCCGCCGGCGCGTTCGGATTCACGCCTGCCGGGATGTAAGCCGGAGTGTTGGTGTTGACCCTGTTGTAGTTGAAACGGCCGAAGAAATGGTTATTCTGGTTGAAGGTGTGGTCGACGCGCGCGTCGAAAGTGTGGCTGAACTGCGTCTTGTTGGGGCTGATGGTATAAGAGTTGGTGCCGGCGTTGGGCGCCGGGAACAGCTGCAGATAAGCAAGAGCAACGGGGTCGGGAGTCGTATAGTGCGCAGCCGTGGTGCCGTTGCCAGCCTCAAGCAGCTCAGTGGGCGAACCGCCGTTCAGGCTGTTGATGTCGTTGTACTCGGCCAGCGAGGGAACCTGGCTGGTGTACGTAGTTCCGCTCACCTGGCGGAAGCCTTCATAGTCGCCGAAGAAGAAGGTCTTATCGTGGATAATTGGACCGGAGATGCTGCCGCCGAACTGGTTCTGGCGCAACTCGGGCTCTCTACCGGTTGTCTGGAACCAATTTCTTCCGTCAAATTTGTCGTTGCGGAAGAACTCGTACGCCGTCCCGTGAAATTTATTGGTGCCCGACTTGGTCACCAGGTTGATGACGCCGCCGGCAGTGCGCCCCGCCTCAGGAGCGTAGCCGTTGGTCTCGACCGTAATCTCCTGAATGGCATCGATCGAGGGCTTGACGCCGATGGTGCCGATGATGCGCTCATTGTCGTCGACGCCGTCCACTACGAAGTTGTTCAGGGTATCGTCTTGTCCGTTGACGGAAAATCCGTTGGTCGAGCGGCGGTCGTCCGGACGTCCGCCGCTGGTCAGGCCGTTGCCCGGTCCCTCATTGGCTCCGGGGACGAGCTGAACCAAGTCGACGAAGTTGCGCTGGTTCAACGGCAAGTCCTGTACGGATTGCGATGTGACCGTTGAGCTGACCGTTATGTTGTCGGCCTGGAGCAATGGAGTCGTGGATTCCACAACCACGGTTTCGGTGCTCCCGCCGGCTTCCAGACGGATATCGGCGCGTGCGCGATCACCGGCTTCGACTGCCAGATCTGGGGTCGTAGACGTTTTGAAGCCCGCCATCTTCGCCGTCACCGAGTATTGACCTGGGAGAAGCAGGCTGAAGGTGAAATTTCCGCTCTCGTTGGTTTGGGCTACGCGCTGATCGTGCGTGCCGAGATTCACCAAGGTGACGGTCGCATTGGGGATCAGCGCTCCCGTGACGTCCGTGACGGTTCCGAGAATGTCGGCTGTGGACAACTGGGCTAGCGCTCCTCTGGAACAGAAGATCAAAAGCGCCAACAGGACGGTGAGCCGCCCGGCTAGCCGGCAAAAGTTCCCGCCCTGGCCTAAGCGTCGTGTTCGCTGCTGCATTTTCTTGTTCATGCTTCCTCCGACCTGAAAGTCGTTGGGTCTCTGGATGATAAATGGGCCTCCCCATTCAATTTCGCAACACCCACGGGACGACTTCAAATTCGGAACGGATCATAGGCACCCGATTTCACGGCTGTATAGGGTTCATCTGGTATATCACCGGGAGGTAAAGAGCCTTTCTGGGGCATTTGGCCCATTTCCTTGAAAAGGTTAAGAGTAGGTAAAGATGGCCAGGAATGGCAGGCCGATTGCCAGGAGAAGAGAGGTTGGTCTATGCTGGGCTGAGCGTTTTGGAGGAGTTTTCTCATGGCTTCCGTGGATTCCGATACTGCCGGTTGGACTCCAATAACGGATCAGGACAAGGAACTGGTCAGGATGCAGATGAACCGTCTGCTGAAGACCAGCCATTTCAATAACAGCCGGCGCTATCCCATGTTGTTCCGCTACATCGTCGAGGAGACGCTCGAAGGCAGGGGCGAATTCCTCAAGGAGCGCCTTCTGGGCGTTCGCGTCTTTGAGCGGCCTGCGGATTACGACACGGCGACGGATCCGATCGTTCGGGTCACCATCGCCGAGATCCGCAAGCGAATCGCGCAGTACTATCACGAAGAAGCGCACGAATCGGAGATGCGCATCGAACTGCTGCCGGGGCATTACGTGCCCCAGTTCCGCCTCGCCAAAGAGGCCGGTTCGGATCAGCATCACGCCTCGGAACGGGAATCGATCCCGGAAGGCGAGCAGGCGATCAAGCTTCCGGCGCTTCCCGCGCCATCGCAAACCACAGCCGTGTTGCCGCTTCGAACAGGCCGCAAGGCCAGGTTTTCGCTCCTCGTCCGGTTCGCCCTGGGCTCTGCCGTCGCACTTTTGATCGTGCTCGGAGCCGGACTTTGGTGGAAATCAAACCATACATCCGCACTGGACGAGTTTTGGGGACCATTCCTGGCCGATCATCGAACCGTCATCTTCTGCGTGCCGGTGATGCACAATACCGGCGAAGCGATGGCCGACGCGGCGGGAATTCTGGTCAAGGAGAGCGCTTCGACCGCGAACCAGGTCAATGCGCCGCCCGCATCGTCTTCCTCAGCCCTTCCCACAACCACTTTTCTCGGTTATGAGGTACTGGGGGAAAATATCGCCTTTGCGGATGTGCTTGCCACGCAAAGAATCTCAAATTATCTGGCTGCTCACAACCGGGAATCCAACCTCCGGCCGAATACCGTAACCACTCTTGACGACCTGCGGCAGGGGCCGGTCATCCTGATCGGCGGGCTGGACAACCAATGGACGCTGCGGGCGCTTACTCATCTGCGCTACCGCTTCGCTGCTACCAGTCAGGAACAATACTGGATTATGGATACAAAGAACCCTGCGATGAAGGACTGGAGGCTGGACCTGAAGGTGCCGCTTTCCGCCGTCAAGCACGATTACGCAATCATCGCCCGTATTCACGATGAATCCACCGGCCAGATCGAAATGATCGCTGCGGGAATCGGCATGAGCGGGACGGCGGCAGCGGGCGAATTTCTGGTTGATCACCGGCAGATGGATGAACTGCGCCGCCGGGTAGGGTCCGGATTCCGGGATCACGACCTGGAGGCCGTGTTGAGTACGGATGTCGTCAACGGCATCGCGGGCTCACCCAGGATTCTGACCGTCGCAGTTTGGTAATTTGACATTCAGCGGAGCTATCCAATGAAGAATCTCTATGCCATCGACTTTTGCGACGGAGCGAATTGCCCACTGATTCTTCCATAATCGAGTAACCATTCAGTTCTGTCGAAGCGCAGCTTACAGTGGTTTCGATTCTGCTGTTTACAGAAACGTAGACGCAGAGGGCATTTTTCCCGAGAAAATGCGCCTCGCATGATCTTCAAATGGCAACACTTGAATCGAAACCGCTCCAATTCACCATGCAAGCCGGTGCGCGGCGGCGGGATCTTGCCGAAATGCGGCAACCGGGACAGCACGGCGGCTGGGTGCGTCCGGCATTCTGTCGCGGGCCGGAATCGCGGGAAAACCTCGTCCCAGCCTCCAAGGCAAGAGTCGATGGTACGAGGCACGCGATCATCAACTGAAAAATGGCTTTTCCTCAGATTGGGCGATCCGTGTCCGTTCGGGCAAGGTCAGCCGGCCACGGGATTGGTCTTGCGCGGGCAAGGCCGCTTCAGTGCAGGCGCGATTTGAACTCCCCGTTCTTGAATGACCGTCGCGACCTACCAGGAATGAGGGCCATCCTTTGAAAATGCCTGTCCTGTGGGGCCATCGTCGTCCAGCAGCGCGAGGCGTGTCGCCTCGATGGCTCCAACTTCCACCGGTTGAGTTCCCTGGTTGCTGTTCAAGTCTGTCTTCGTGTATCCGGGATCTGCCGAGTTTACCTTGATCTTTGTCCCGCGCAGTTCATAGGCGAGATGAACCGTCAGCATATTCAGAGCAGCTTTCGATGCGCAGTATCCGATCAGTTTTACGTCGTAGCCTGACCATGTGGGATCACTGTTCTGGGTGAGCGAACCCAACCCGCTGGAAACATTTACGATGCGCCCCGCCGCCGATTTGTGCATTAGCGGTAACATCGTTTGAGCGACACGAAGCGCGCCAAAAAAGTTGGTGTCGAAAATCTTTTCGACCGCGCCCACATCAGCCGCGCCGGGCAGCCCATCGCCGCGCAGATTGACTCCCGCGTTATTGACCAGGATATCGAGACGGCCGTAGCGTGCCTCAATTGCTTGTGCTGCGGCTGTGATGGTGTCCTGCCTGGTGACGTCGATCTCTATCGCGTGAATATCGCTGAGTCCGGACTGTTCGAGCGCCCGGACGGCTTGCTGGCCACGCTCCGCGTCACGCGCGCCCAGCAGCACGGTGTATCCCGCGCCGCTGAGATTTCGACAGATTTCCAGGCCGATGCCTTTATTCCCGCCGGTTACGAGTGCAATCTTCTTTTCATTTGCCATGCAAAGTGTACTCCTTCTGCTCGATTCCTGAGCCTCTAAGGAAGCTCTGAATAAGCCTCAAAGCCTTCCCTCAGGGGCTAAAGCCCGATTGATTTTGCGACCCTTACGGCACGACTGAAGTCGTGCCCTTTCAAAACCGCGACATGACCAGAGGCACCCTAAAGCGCCATTCCGCCAGAGACTTCGATCCTCTGTCCATTGACCCAGCGATTCTCGTCGGAGAGGAGCGCAGCGATCATGGGTCCGATGTCGTCTGGAACGCCAGCACGCCCGAGAGCGGTAAAGTCGGCAACCATTTTGTTGACCTCTGGATTGTCGCGCACCATGCCGCCGCTGAAGTCGGTTTGGATCGCGCCTGGCGCTACAACATTTGCGGTGATCCCGCGCGGGCCGAGTTCCTTGGCCAGATAGCGGGTAAGAACCTCGACGGCTCCCTTCGCGGCTCCGTAGGCGGAACTGCCTGGCATAGAAACACGCGCAAGCCCCGAGGAGATATTCACGATGCGGCCGCCATCGTTCATCAGGGGAAGCAGCTTCTGCGTCAGGAAGTAAACCCCTTTGACGTGAACATTGAAGATCTCATCGAATTGAGCTTCCGTCGTTTCCGCAAAACCGGCGTGCAACGAATTTCCTGCGTTGTTCACGAGATAGTCAAAGCGTTCGCGTTCCCAGGTTTGCAACGTCTTGCGGACTTCGGCGACGAACGCGTCAAAGGCGTGCGTGTTGCCAGTGTCGAGTTGAAACGCTGCGGCTTTGCGGCCCATTGCCTCAATTTCGCGGATGAGGCTCTCGGCTTCTTTCTGATTCGCGCGATAGGTGAAGAGGATGTCCGCGCCGCGCCGCGCAAGATTGATGGCGGTGTTGCGACCCAGGCCTCGGCTTCCGCCTGTGACGATGGCGATCTTATTGGCCATGTTATTTCTCCTTTGCTTGTTGCGATGCTTTCCCCAGGCTCAAGGTTGGAAATAGCGCATGTTTCCAAGATCGGTGAGGAGGGTGGGGCCAGTGGGGTTCCATCCCAGCTTTTCCCGCGTTTGCGCGCTGGAGGCTGGCATATCCAAGCCAGCAAAGATCGCAAGCCAGCCAAAATGAGCTTGCGCTTCTTCCGGAGAGAGGCTGACCACGGGGACTTTCAAGCCCTTGCCGATGACTTCAGCGATCTCCCGCATCGATACTCCCTCTTCCGCCACCGCGTGATACCGGCTGCCTGCTTCGTCCTTCTCCAACGCGAGCCTGTAGAGACGGGCAACATCGAGCCGGTGAGCCGCCGACCAGCGGTTGCTTCCATCACCCACATACGCCGAGACTCCCTTTTCGCGAGCCAACTGAACTGCGTAGGTGATGAGCCCCTGCTTCACGGTGTCGTGAACCTGGGGAAGGCGCACCACCGACACGTTCACGCCACGCGAAACTTGCGCCAAGCCCGCCTGTTCGGAAACGCGAGGCATCGCTGAGTTGGTAAGGGCATCCATGTCTTCGGTTGCGACACGGCCTGGAGCAAGCGCCCCGATCCCGGAGGTGACGATCAACGGACGGTTTGAGCCCGCGAGCGCCTCGCCGAGCGTTTCGATTGCGCGCTTGTCGATCTCGCAGTTCTCCTTGAATTTCGAAAAGTCATGGATAAAAGCGGTGTGAATCACCGCATCTGCCGCATCCGCTCCACTCTGTAAACTTTTCAAGTCGGTGAGCTCACCCCGATGCACTTGGGCTCCAGCGGCGGCAAGGGATTTTGCTCCCTCATCGCTGCGCGTAAGACCGAGCACTTGGTGGCCTGCGCCAATCAGCTCCGGAATGAGAGCCGAACCAATAAAACCTGTTGCTCCCGTGACGAAAACACGCATGGATTTTCTCCTAGGCATTTGTGAATTCAGCGGACAAAGAAGAAGCCTTCACTCGGTTAGCGAGCCGAGCCGAAGCCCTGACGGTGACCAATCGCCAGTCGCTGGCCGAGGAGGGCAGGCCATCGATCCCGGCCAGTTCGTCCAGCCAGTCCTTCGCTGAAAGCTCTGCCTGTTCTCTCCCGAACAACTGTTTGACGGCATTGAAGAATGATGCCAACTCTTGCTCCGCCGACTTCATCAGGCCGACGGGGCGGGGATTGGACTGTTTCGACGATCGATAACAAACAAATGGATTCATATTTCTTGCCTCCCAAGCTGCAAGATCCGGAGACTGCCATTGACAGCCCGCTGCATTCCGAGTAAAACGGAGACAGTCCTCCGAATCGAATAGATTACCGGAGACTGTCTCCGGTTGCAATTATTTTTACGCATGGCCAAGCAAGCTCTCACAACCCGTCTCCCGAAAGCCGCGCACCGATGCGCTGCGGAACCGCGAGCGAATTTTGGAGGTGGCGAAGGAGGCGTTTACGCGTTTTGGCGCGGAGGCCAGCCTGGACGATATTGCCAAACAGGCCGGAGTGGGAGCCTGGAACTCTGTATCGTCACTTTCCCACGCGAGACGCCCTGATCGAAGCGGTCTATCGCAGCGAAGTGGAAAAGCTGGCTGCGGCGGAGCGCAAATTTGCCGAGACGATGCCTCCGGTTGAAGCGTTGCGAGCCTGGATGCTGTTGTTCGTCGACCACATCGCGGCCAAGCAGATCATTGCCCCGGCGCTGAATAGCGTCGTGGGAGGCCCCTCGCAAGCTATTCGAGGGCTCTCGCGCCTGATCCAGGAGGCGATTGATGCGCTGGTGAAGCGCGCCATCAAGAGCGGCGACATACGCAGCGATCTCGATCCCTTCGACCTGCTTCGAGCGCTGATCGGCGTCTCCCATGTCGCGTCCGGTCCTGGCTGGCAGCAAAGCGCTCGCAGGCTGGTGGATATCCTCATCACCGGCTCGCGCCCCGTTCAGTAGACCGCGTCTTGCCGACCCAGGCCTCAGGCCGGACTTCTTACCGCGCATCCATGGCGCCGCGGGCAATCGCTGACCTCCGACCGGCTCCCAGCGTCATCGCTCGACTCGCGTTGCTTTCATCCTGTCTGACCGGGGGCGGCCAGTTGCTCGTTCTTGAGGATCGATCCCGCAAGTATCTCCGCAGGCAGGATGGAGTATTTTCTGGTTAAGAGCGCTGCGGCTCGATGTAAATGTCCGGCTTGAGGGAAATCGACAGGCCGTGTGTTCTCTGCGATGTCGCGGGATGAACCCGGAGCAAACAGATTCGCGCCGGCAGCGGGGCGGAATCGAACCGGCAGGGGATTTTCGTATGAGGCGTGAACTAAAGGCCCTCCCCCCGGCATCGGGAAAAGGGCCTTTTTCAGCCGGAACACGGCTTAGTCGTCGTCGTCGGCTTTGGTGGGTGCAGCCTTGTTGAAGTCGCTCGCCGGACGAACCGTCTTCTCGCCGGGGAAGGGACGCACAAACCCGGTGGCCTCATACCAGTTGTAGTGTCTGACGGTGTCCGGGTCTTCGGAG
>CAWBHO010000128.1:0-29396 GCA_963788415.1 uncultured Acidobacteriaceae bacterium
TCGTGGCATCGTGCTCACCGGCGGCGGCGCGCTCATCAAGAACCTGGACAAGCGCATCCGCGAGGAGACCGGACTGCCGGTCTCGGTGGCCGACGATCCGCTGGCCTCGGTGGTGCTGGGCACCGGCAAGATGCTCTCCGACTTCCGGCTGCTCAGGAAGATCAAGATCGACTAAAAGCAGGGAACAGGGAACAGGTCCGAGACCGTCTACATGTCGAATCTTCCGAAAGGCGAGGAACTGAAGAAACGGGCTCTTGAGCTCGGTGTTGATATATCAGGGGAGCCGAGGACGCAGAGTTCGTTGGGGCGTGCTCCGCGGGCACCTGATTTTGAACTCCAGCGCAGAATCATTGAAGCAGAGCGCCGGGACCGTGAGACCAAACTGTGGATTGTCGCATTGATCTCGGGAATCGCCTCTGTTATCAGTGCACTGACTGCACTTGTCGCAGTTCTTTGGAAGAGATGACGGCACAGTCGCAGGCCCTGATCCCTGTTCCCTGATCCCTGTTCCCTGATTTTTCTATGGAATCTTTTTTCAGCCGCTATCGAAATTTTCTGGTTCTGCTGGCTCTCCTGTTGGCGCAGATCATCGGGCTGGCCGTGCAGGTGCGGCGCACCGAGGCGGGCCGCAGCACGCTCGACCCGCAGGATGCGCCCGGGGTGCGGCTGATCCGGCTGTGGGCCGATGCGCTGGTCACGCCGCCGGAACTGCTCTTCCACGGATCGAGGCAGAACGCGGCAAACCTGTGGCAGAACTACCTCGACCTGCGCCATGTCCGCCAGCAGAACCAGGATTTGCAGAAGGCCATCGACCGGATGCGGCTGGAGCAGGCCGAACTGCTGGAAGACGCCCGCGAGGGCACCCGGCTCGAGGCGCTGATGGGCTTCCAGCAGCGCTACGTTTACAAGACGCTGGCGGCGCAGGTGATCGGTTCGAGCGGCAGCGATTCTTCGCGGGTCTTCTATATCGACAAGGGCTCGGCCGAGGGGCTGACGAGGGACATGGCGGTGATGACTCCCGACGGCATCGTGGGCAAAGTGCGCGATGTATTCCCCCACACCGCGCAGGTGCTGGCCATCAACGACCCGACCAGCGGCGCGGGCGTGATTCTGGAGACTACGCGGATTCGCGGCATTCTGCGCGGCAACGCCCAGGGCCGGCTGCAAGTGGTGGGAATCCTGGCCGACGAGCGCATCCATCCGGGAGAAAAAGTGCTGACGGCCGGGGGCGACCTGATCTTCCCGCGCGGGCTGCCGGTGGGCGTGGTCGAAGGGGTGGCGCCGGACCCCGATCAGGACTCATTCATCGACGTGATCTTGAAGCCGGCGGCTCACCTGGACCGGCTGGACGAGGTGCTGGTGATTACCTCGACCGAGCCGCGGTTCCCGGCTCAGCAACAGCAGGACATGAACACCAGCGAGGCGCTGCAGGGCGCCGCGGCGGCGGCCATCGAAGAGCAGGAAAAGGCTTCGCAGATCATGGCCGAGCGGCTGCCGGGGCTTACCGATCCCAACGCGCCGGCGGCGAATCTGAAGCCGGGCCAGACGGCTCTGCCCGGACAGAATCAGGCCGGACAGGCTCAGCCCACGCCCCCGACGGCAGCGGAGCCGCCGGTTCCAAAGTTGCTGCCAACGATGCATTCTGACCGGTTTACGCCGGCGGGGGGCAATCAGGAGCCGTCCGATGCCCAGACCTCAGGCTCGGCCGCTCCGCAGGCGAAACCCGCATCGAAGCCAACGTCGAAGCCCCGTCATCCAGGCGCCGCGCAGCCAGATTCTTCCGGGAGGAATCCATAGCCATGGCCATCCTGGGCGATAGCTACAGCCGCGATATGGGAATTCGCCGTTACCCGCTGCTGGTCTATGGGCTGGTGCCGCTGACCGCTTTGGTGCTGCAGGCCTGGCTTCCGCGCGTGCTGTGGGGGCAGGCCTGGTTCGACCTTCCGCTGGTGGTGACGATCTACTTTGCGCTGGTCAGGCGCAGCCCGGTCCAGGGTGCGATGATGGGCGCGTCGATGGGCATTTTCCAGGATGCGCTCACCCATCTGGCCATCGGCGTCAACGGCATCGTAAAGACGGTGGCCGGATTTCTGGCCGGGTCGGTGGGAGGGCGCATCGATGTGGAGAACCGCACCATCCGCCTGCTGCTCACCTTCTTACTTTCGCTGCTTTCGAGCGCGGTTTACGTGCTCATTTACCACATCCTGCTGGGGATGGATCTGAAGTGGAGCTGGCTGGTGGAGCTGATGAAGGCGGTTGCGAATTCAGCCATCGCCATGGTGCTGTTCCCTTTGCTGGACCGTCTAGAAATCAGGGAATAGAGAGTGAAAGAGAGTGAACAGGGCCGGGAGAACGGGCTCGGCTTGAAAGGTACGGACTTTGAAAGGTGAACGAATCTCTTTATTTTTGAAAGAGTACGGTTTCGAGCCGCGCACCAGGAGCGACGAAAGAGAATACGTTGCGCTTTGAACTGCCGGGATGATGCAAATGGTTTGAAATGGAAGTTCCTGGAAAGTAAAGCGCGAAGGTACGGATTTTGCGCGAAGGGTGCGGCTTGAGCTGTGCCGGTGAAGAACGGGAACCCCACCAAGGCGGAGAAGATGTATCCCAATAGCGGCATTCGCGGAGTAAAGCTGTCCACCGTCAAGCTGACAGCGGTGCAGTACGGCATTCTGCTCATCCTGCTGGTGCTGGCGGCCGGACTGTGGCGGCTGCAGGTGCTGGGCGCGGAGACGTATCGCCAGCTTGCCGAGCAGAACCGCATTCGCAAGGTTCCGGTGCTGGCCGCCCGCGGCAAACTCTTTGATCGCGACGGCCGACTGCTGGTGGACAACTATCCCTCGGTCTCCTGTTTTCTGGTCCGCGAGCAGAACCGCAACGTGGACGCCGACCTGCCGCTGATTGCCCGCGGGCTGAACCTCGATCTCGACCAGTTGCGCGCCACCCTGAAACGCTACCGGGCCACACCCCACTACCAGCCGATTCCCATCAAGGAGAACATCAGCGCCGATGAGCAGGCCTTCATCGAGGCGCACCGCAACGAGTTGCCCGAGCTGGAAACCATTGACGTGGAGCGGCGGCTCTACCCGCGAGACGGCTTTGCGTCGCACCTGATCGGCTATGTGGGTGAGGTGAGCGAGGAGGATCTCAACAACCCGCGCTATGCCGCCGACGAGCCGGGCGACGTGGTCGGCAAGGCGGGCGTGGAGGAGACCTACGACGACCTGTTGCGCGGGCAGGACGGTTCCCGCGATGTGATCGTGGACAGCCACGGCCGCGAGGTGGGCTACCTGCGCACCCAGCACGCCATTCCCGGGCAGGATCTGAAGCTGACCATCGACATCGACATTCAGCGCGCGGCGGAACTCGCCCTGGGCGACCGCAGCGGCGCGGTGGTGGCCATGGACCCGCGCACTGGCGAGATCCTGGCCATGGTCTCGCACCCCAGCTACGACCCCAATGAATTTGCCGCGGGTATCAACCGCGCCGATTGGAGCAAGCTGGTCGACAATCCCGACCATCCCCTGATGAACCGCGCCATCCAGGCGCAACTGGCTCCGGGATCGACCTTCAAGATCCTCATGTCGGTTGCCGGGCTGCAGCAAGGCATCGCACAGACGATGCACGTCTTCTGCAACGGCGGCGCCACCTTCTACGGCCACTTCTACGCCTGCGACAAGCATCACGGCAATGTGGACATTGAGAACGCCATTCCCTGGTCGTGCGACACCTTTTTTTACACCTTGGCCAACCGGCTGGGCATTGACACCATCGCCCGCTACGCCAAAAGCGTGGGCCTGGGCGAGCGCACCGGGATCGACCTGCCCGGCGAGGCGGCCGGCACGGTGCCTTCAACCGAATGGAAGCTGCGCAACTACCACGAAAAGTGGTTTGCCGGCGAGACCATCTCCGTGGGCATCGGCCAGGGTGCGGTGACCGCCACGCCCATCCAACTGGCGCGCATGATCGCCGGCATCGCCTCGGATGGGCACTTCGTCCGGCCCCACGTGGTGAATTCCGACCAGCTTTCCCCCCAGTTTCGGCAGGCGCTTCTGGACAGCTTTCCCGGCTCCGGCGTGGCCACCATTCCCCTGGACCCGGCCAACTGGATGATCATCACCAACGGCATGGCCCAGGCCACCTCTCCGGGGGCTTTCAATACGGCCTTCGCCTCGCATCTGGATGGAGTGGATTTCGCGGGCAAGACGGGAAGCGCGCAGGTGGCCAGCCACGAGGCCATCAAGCGCATGGGCACTGGCGTGGATACGCGGCCCAACGGCTGGTTCGTGGGCGTGATTCCGCGCCGCAACCCGGAGTTTGTGGTTGCGGTGCTGTGGGAGCACGGCGACTGGGGCTCGAACGCCGCCCGGCTCGCCGCCCAGGTGGCCACCGTCTACGTGAACAAGCAGCGGCGCGAGGAGCACAATGTGCTCAATCAGGCGGCTGAGACCAAACCGGTCGAGATGGGAGCGGTCTGGTCTGAGTCTGGGCCAGCCGGCCGGAACCAGCGCGGCGGACAAGGCAGCCCGCAACCCGGCCCGCTGCGCGGCAGCCACTTTCTCATCTATCCCACGCCGATGGCCGTGGCCAGCAGCCAACTCCCCGCGCCGGCCCGTCTGCCCGCCCTGCGCGCCGCTTCGTGGCTGAGCTTCAAGGAAGGCCGTCCTTGATGCGGTTCTCCCGTCACGCTCAAATGAAGCCTGCGCCGTTGAGCGGCCTTTTCCTTGAGAATAAGCCGCCTTCGAAGACGCTTGAAACGACCTCTTTACCGGAGAACCGCATCTGATGCGCCGTCTTCTCTCCTTCCGCGACTTTGACTGGCCCCTGCTGGCGATGGTGCTCGTGCTGTGCACGCTCTCGGTGCTGGAAATCTACTCGGCCACGATGCACACCAGGTACGTCGGCTTTTACATCAAGCAGGTTTTCTGGATCGCAGCCGGCCTCGCGGGGATGTTCCTGTTCGCCAGGATCGATTATCACAAGCTGCTCGATCTGGTTCCCTGGGCCTACGGCGTTTGTCTTGTGGCGCTTTTGGCGGTGATGGTGGTGGGCCACCGGGTGCTCGGGGCCAAGCGCTGGATCAAGATTGGCCCCATGCACTTCCAGCCCTCGGAGTGGGTCAAACTGGTGCTGATTCTGGTCGTAGCCCGCTACTTTGCCAATCTGGGCGGACGCTCACTCACCTGGAAAGACATCTTCAAGGCATTCGTGCTGGTGGGCATTCCCCTGCTTCTGGTGCTCAAGCAACCCGACCTGGGCACTGCGCTCACGTACACGCCGATTCTGCTGGCCGGCCTCTTTTTAGGTGGCATCAATCTTCGCCAGGCGTTGATTCTATTGACCTGCCTGAGCGCGCTGATCGTCGGCGTCTGGACCAGCGGAAGGGCGCTCAAGCCTTACCAGAAAGCCCGGCTGACCAGCTTCATCAATCCCGACAACGACCCCCGGGGGACCGGCTACCAGATCCGTCAGTCGCTGATCGCGGTCGGCTCCGGCGGGGTGTGGGGCCAGGGCGCGGCCAAGGGATCCCAGACCCAGGGCGACTTTCTGCCCATACCCCATGCGGACTTCATCTTTGCCGCTTTTAGCGAGGAGCACGGATTTGTCGGCGCGATTTCTGTGCTGCTGCTATACTTTTTCGTATTGATGCGTTTGATTCAGAACGCTCAAACAGCCGCCGACCTGTCCGGCTCCTTGATTATCATGGGAGTTGTGGCTGTGTTGACCTTTGAGATCGCGGTCAATGTGGGCATGGTCATCGGATTTATGCCCGTCACCGGAATTCCTTTACCGCTTATGAGTTACGGGGGATCTTCGGTGTTGTTTACGTTCCTGGCGCTGGGCACGGCGATGAATGTGCGTATGCGCCGGTTTGTGAACTGACGGACTCACAACATTCCCTCTTGTAATCCTCGCAACGGGCGTGGAACAAGAGCATTATTTTCAGGTATTTCGCCGGCAGGTCCAGATGGATCGCGCATTCGGCAGGATTGGGTTCATGAGCACGCAGAGACGGGAAGACCGTTCCATCCCGGCGACGAAAGTCTGTCGCCGGGGACCCCGGAACCGTTGGCAGCGTACAAGTTGCACGGGACGCGCGGGAACGCAAGGGGATTCAGCCCCTGGCCCTCGCGTGCAGCTCGGCACGACGCAGGCCAGCGCGGGAGCGGTTCCGCCGGAGTCTTCGGCCTGCCTCCCCTTCGACGGAACCTTGTCGCTGGAGATCAAGGCATGGCTGGCCACAAACTCTCTGCAATCGGATTACCGTATCGTACAGCTTGTTCAGATTGTCCGCGAGGACTTTCGCCTTGGCTCGCCGCCCTCCAGGGCCGGCTTTGGCCGAGCAACCGGTGCACCAGCGAATCACGGGTCATCCCCTCCGCACATCCCCTCCCCTTGCATTGACGCGCGTTTCCATCCAACCTTGCCGCGGGTTCCAGCAGGCAGACGCCGCTGGACGGAAGGGTACGATGGCAAAAGAGATTTGTATTTCCAGTACGCCGCATGAGACGCGGCTTGCAATTCTTGAAGACGATCAACTCGCGGAAATCTACTACGAGCGCGAAAACGAGTACACCCTCGCCGGATCGATTTACAACGGCCGTGTGACGCGCGTTTTGCCGGGCATGCAGTCCGCGTTTGTGGATGTGGGCCTGGAGCGCGACGCGTTCCTTTACGTGACCGACTTTCTGGAGCTCGAAGACCCGGAAGAGACCGACGAACTGGAAAAGGCAGCGGCCAGCGGCGGCAACCAGCCACCCCGCGAAGTTCGTCACGCCGCCGCGGACAGCAATGGCGGGCGTGGCGAAGGCCGCAACGGCCGCGCCGGCCAGAGGGCCGAGCAAAATCAGGAGCCGCGCTCGGCGCAGGAGCGCCCAGCCGCTGAAAGGCCTGCTTCGGGCCGCCGTCTCGTGGTGGAAGCCTCGCCCGAAGCCGCCCAGGTGACCAGGTCCGAATCAATCCTCGACACCGAACAGGGCAGCGCCGTAGAGGGTGACTCCGGGCCGGATGCAAATGGCCAGGAAGATTCCAGCATGCCCGGCGCCAAACGCTGGCGCGGACGCCGACGCCGCCGTGGAAGCCGTGCAGCCGCGGGCTCTGCCGAGGAGCAGAAAGAAGGCGGAGACGTTTCCGGCGCCTTCTCCGAAGAGACTTCCGGGACCGAACCGGAGGTTGCGCCCCAGATTCATGCGGCAGCGGCCGTTTCCGGCGAGAAGTCTTCTCAGTCAGAGCGGTCCGCGGGGTCCAAGTCCCGTTTTGAAGCAGCTCCAGCCTCGACGCCGTTTGTCCTGCCCGGTGAATCTCTCTCGAAGTACGGCGGCGCTCCGGCAGACGGCGAGCCGGCGGAGAGTTCGACCCGAGGCGCGAAAGCAGCGCCGGCACGGCCGGCGAACACCTTCAAGCCAGCCACGCTGATCGAGTCGCCCATCGAGTGGGATGGCAGCGGGCTGTTGCCGGGCGAGTCGCTTGCCAAGCGCAGCAATCGCCAAAGTGAGCCGGTTTTGATGGCGGATTCCAAATCGCAGGCAGGCTCTTTCGATGCGCAGGAGGCCGGCGGCACTGCGCCCGACGCCGTCGAAGAGCAGGACTTTTTTGAGGAGACGATGACCGCCCGGCCGGAGGTGCTTGCTGCTGAAGCGGGGGAACCAAAGCCCGAAGCCGAGGAAGAGCTGGTTGAAGAGGAAATGACAGCGGAAGCGAATGAGGGCGGGGCAGAAGCCGCGCCTGAGCCGCTCCCCGCTGCGGCGGACCCGGAGGTTGCGGTTCCGGCCAGCGCGGATGATTACGCCGCGAAGACCTTCATCGAAGCGCCCTCGGCCGAGGAACAGGTGGCATCCCCGCTGATCAGGCAGGATGAGGTACTCGCGGAAGATGCGCACGAGGCGCAGGGTTCGGCTGCTCCGGAAGT
Organism: uncultured Acidobacteriaceae bacterium; assembly: GCA_963788415.1. Taxonomy (GTDB): domain Bacteria; phylum Acidobacteriota; class Terriglobia; order Terriglobales; family Acidobacteriaceae; genus Telmatobacter. Next base: position 7,910 of record CAWBHO010000128.1, read on the forward strand.
CGCTTCTGAGTCCGAAGAAACAGCCGAAGCCGCGGAGCCGGAGGGCGATGCAAGCGCCTCCCACAATGTGGACCCCATCGCTCCGACGGGATTCCGGCTTTTTGGCCTGGGCGGCAAGAAGAAAGCCGCTGAGGAAGTCGCGAAGCCGGTGGCTGAACAGGTTACCGTTCCTTCGGTTTCGGCCTTTGCTCCGGGCAGCGGCCTGATCGAAGAAGAACTCATCGAGGGCGACGAGGTGGAGACTTTCCGTCACCCTCATCACCACGGCAGGGGCGGAGACCAGGACATCGACAACCTGGAAGAAGAGACGCTGCCCAACCAGATTCCTGGCGGCGACCTGGGCGAGATGCTCCAGGAAGCCGATCTCGACCGCCGCATCCAGTTGGAGTTCGATGCGAAAAATGGCGACGAGGAAGGCTTCGAGGACGAGGAAGACGAGGACGGGCAGCCCGCAGCCGAAACCGGAGCCCCCAGCCAGCAGCACCGCGATCGCAGCGCCCGGGGTCGGCGCGGTCGCGGAGGAGCGGCAGCCCCAGCCGCACAAGCCGGCCGGGGCCGAGGCCCATCACGCCGCTCCGCGCAACTCTCAGACCTGCCGATTATCAGCGACCTGCTCAAGCCGGGCCAGGAGATTCTGGTCCAGATTGCCAAAGAGCCGATCGCCAAGAAGGGCGCGCGCATTACCTCGCATATCGCGCTGCCGGGACGCTTCCTGGTCTTCATGCCCACCGTGACCCACGTGGGGGTGAGCCGCAAGATCGCCTCCGACGAGGAGCGCCAACGCCTGAAGCGGATCCTGGTGCATGAGCGCGGCGAGGCTTCGGGCGGATTCATCGTTCGCACCGCCGCCGAGGGCGCATCGGAAGAAGATTTGCGCGCCGACCTGCGCTTCCTGCTGCACCTTTGGGCGGAGATCAAGGAGCGCTCCGACACTTCCAAGTCGCCCGCGCTGATTTACCACGATCTCTCGCTGATCGAGCGCATTCTGCGTGACCAGGTCAGCAGCAATTTCTCTTCGATCTGGGTCGATTCAGAGGCCGACTACGAGCGCATCGTGCGCTTCCTCAACCGCTTTTCGCCCACCCTGGTGCGCCGCGTGAAGCTTTACACCAAGGAGACTCCGCTCTTCGAGCACTTCGGCATTCAGGACGAAATCTCGAAGGCCCTGCGCTCGAAAGTCTGGCTCAAGTCGGGCGGCTCGATCGTCATCAATCAGACCGAGGCGCTGGTGGCCATCGACATCAATACTGGAAAATATGTCGGCAAGTCGGCCCGGCTCGAAGACACCATCGTCAAGACCAACCTGGACGCGGTGCCGGAGATCGTCCGCCAGATTCGGTTGCGCGACCTGGGCGGCATCATCGTGATCGACTTCATCGACATGGATGACCGCAAGAATCGCTTCCGGGTCATGGCCGCCCTGGAAGAAGCTCTCAAGAGCGACCGCGCTCCCACCAAGGTCTTGCAGTTCAACGACTTCGGTTTGGTCGCCATCACCCGCAAGCGTGTCAAGCAGTCGCTTGAGCGGACGCTTTCCGTACCCTGCCCCACTTGCCAGGCCACCGGCATGGTGAAGAGCCCGGCGACCGTCTGCAACGAGATTTACACCGAGCTGCGCAAGATGAAAAAGCACTTCGAGGGCTCGGACGTGCTGCTGCGCGTCCATCCGGAGACCGTCAAAGTGCTCAAATCCAACAACGGAAGCTGGCTCACCGAGTTTGAGGAGCTGGTCGGCAAGAACATCCTCGTCAAGAGCGACGCCACGCTGCATCCCGAGCAGTTCGACATTCAGGGATAGCGAAACAAACAGCAACCAACGGCAAAGGCCGGAGCAGCCGCTCCGGCCTTGCCGTTTCCGAGGAAGCCCCGGCTTTCTCGAGGGTGATTTCTGAAACCAAATGGCTCGGCCAAACGTCGATGGAGCATGACCCAATGGTGCGGGTCATGTCGTAAACCATAAAAACCGCTTACCGTCTTTCAGTCTTGCCGGAGAGATCGAGGAAGAATGTATAGCCGCACGAAGAACGAAAACGGCACCTGCAATACCCGCTGCCTCCATTGCTTCATGACGATCGCCTCGTGCGTGGGAACCGATACGGAACTGGATGAGCGCGAGGCCCGGCACATCTGCCCGGAGCGGGCGCTGGCCAGGCTGCGGGAACTGGAAGCGACGCTTGGGCCCCAGAGCGGCTCAAGCCAGGCCTGATGGCAACGGGGTGCGCCCGGCGTGCGGTCATCGACGGGCGGTGAGCGCCGCGGCAATCTGCTTTCCGTGGAAGCGGCCATTCTCGATGAAGATTTCATTGGTGCGTGAGCCGGCCACGATCACCCCGGCTAGATAGATTCCAGCCACGTTGCTCTCCAGCGTCTCCGGATTGCAGACCGGCAGCCGGTCCGGACCTTCCAAGCGCACGCCCAGCGCCTCCAAAAATTCAAAATCCGGGTGGTAGCCGATCAGGGCGAAGACGAAATCGTTCTTGACGGTTTCGCGGCCGTGGGGAGTCTCGACAACCACCGTGTCCGGATTGATTTCGACAACTTTTGAACCGAAGTACGCCTTGATGTCGTGATTTTTGACGCGGTTTTCGATGTCCGGCTTGATCCAGTACTTCACATGGCTGTGCATCCCGGCGCCGCGATGCACCAGCGTGACCCGCGCGCCGCTGCGCCACAGCTCAAGCGCCGCGATGGCGGCCGAGTTCTTGCCGCCGATGACCAGCACATCCGTCTCGAAAAAGGGGTGCGGATCGAAGTAATAGTGATGCACCTTGCTCAGGCTCTCGCCCGGAACTTGCAGATAGTTGGGACGGTCGTAGTAGCCGGTGGCGATGGCCAGCTTACGGGCCTGAATCGAGCCGTCCCGGCCAAAGCGGTCCGTGGTATGCACGGTGAAACCGCCGTCCGAGCCCGTCACCCGCTCCACGCGGAGGTACTGGCGCACATCCAGCCGGTAGTACGCCGCCACGTGCCGGTAATACTGGAGCGCCTCGTTGCGGTTGGGCTTGGGGTTGGGACTGGGGAAGGGAATGTCGCCGATCTCCAGCAGCTCCGGGGTGGTGAAAAAGGTCATGTGCGCGGGGTAGTGGAAGAGCGAGTTGCAGATGCAGCCTTTGTCCACCAGCACGGCTCGCAGGCCGGCCCTCTGCGCCTCGATCGCGCAGGCCAGGCCGGTCGGGCCCGCGCCCACCACCAGCAGGTCGAAGATTTCATCCGGCGTTTCCGGCGTGCGGTTGCTCATGGCTCTAGCTTAGGGCATCTTGCGGATGATTTCCCGCTCAACCGGAGCTTTCCAATGCGAAAAACGCATCGATGGCGCGAAAAACAGGGGCAAAAGCGGCAAAGCGGAGTTCCTGGCCCTGAAGGTCGAGAGCCAGGAAAGGCGCCGGCTGAGGAGGACGCTGAAAGCTGCGCACGTCCGCACGAGCCCGCGGCGCAGCCTGCTAGAGGGCCGGCAACGGGCTGGTGCTGGGCGCGAGAATGTCATCCAGCCGGTCCGGCGTGCCCTCCACACGCTGCAGCGAGGGGTAGCGCATTCCGTCGTAGAAGGCCAGCGGAATTGTTTTGTAGGCGTCGCTCTGGCGCACCTGCAACTGAATTGGCTTTCTCTCCTTTTCCGCGGCCAGGATCGCATCGGTGAGCACTTTGGCGGTATAGGCCGTGCCATTGACCGAGACGAGCTGCATCTGCGGCGCGATGCCCGCCTTGAACGCCGGGCTGCCCCACCAGACGTCGCTGATGACGTCGGCGGGACCATGCCCGCCGAACGAGCCCACCGAAAATCCCAAGGAGGTGGAGAAATCCGCATACCCCATCGCCGCTTCCTCTTTCGTGAGCCACTCATCCTCCGGCTGATCGGTGTAGACCAGCTTGTAGCCGCCCTGGGTGAATCCGTTCATGGGCACCTGGGGGGCGAGGTCGTAGATCCGCTTTTGGAGGAAGCTCGACCAGTCGTAGGGAGCCACCGCGTTCAGAGCGCTTACCACGTCGGCCAATGTGTAGGTGTCGGTGATGAAGCTGCCGTTGTACACCCCAAAAAACCTCTTGCAAAAGTCGTCCAGTGACCGCTTGCCGCCGGTCAGCTCGCGAATCTTGGTGTCGGCGTCCAGCCAGATCAGCATTCCCTCCATGTAGTAGTCCTCCGGACGCTGGTAGCTGACCCAGCTGACCGGAGTGCGTTCGGAGACGATGGGCTGGTTGGTGGTGTCAATCAGCGGACGCCAGTCGCGCCCCTGGCTGAGGGCAAAATCGGCGGCCAGATGGGCAAAGATGGTGCGCGTCTCGGCCGCGGTGCGCATACCGGCCCTCGCGGTCAGCACATTGCCCCAGTACTCCGTCATGCCCTCATAGACCCATAGCAGATCGTCCCGCATGGGCACGTTGAAGTTTGGAGTCCAGAGGTCGGCCGGGCGGCGAAACTTTCCGTTCCAGGAGTGCGTGTACTCATGGCCCAGCAAGTCCCGATCCAGAATTCCGTTCGGCCAGTCGGTCAGGTAATTGGTTGGCAGGCCGTCCTCGCTCGACTGGTGGTGCTCCAGCCCCACTCCCCCCACCTTGTTGCTGAGCAGCAACAGGAAGTCGTAATGCTTGTAGTGGTGCGAGCCGTAGAGCTTGTCGGCTTCGAGGACCAGCTTCTTGTGCTCCGCGAGCTCTTCCGGCGTCATCTTCAGTTCGTCGGCCGCATCGGCAAACACATTCAGGTGCACAATGTCGGTCGGAGTCGGCGACAGGTCGATCCGCTCAAAGTAGAGCCCCGCATAGAGCGGAGAATCGAGCAGCGTATTGAGCGGAGTGGGCTGGAAGCGGATGGTATCGCCGTGGTCGGCAGCGGTCTCAAGAGCGGTGGCGTACTGCCAGCCGCGCGGCAGCTTCAGCGTGGTGTCGAAGGTGAGGTCGCGCGAGAAATAGCCTGCCGGGTACAGGACCACTTCGTTCCATTCGAGGTCGGCGATGGCGTCTGAAATCTCGATGCGGCCCGCGCTCTGCTTGATCGGCGACAGGTAATCGAAATCCAGCTCGACCGTCCGCGCGCCCGCGCCCAGCGGCACATGGAACGCGTACATATTCACCGGGTCGCGTACCCACTGCACGCGCTCGCCGTCGACCGTGGTCACAATTCCCGCCAGGCTCTTGATGGGGCCCGAGGGCTCATGGTCGCCGGGAATCCACTCCGGATAGAGCAGCACCATCTCCTGGCTGCCGGGCACGACGGGAATTTTTTCATGGACCGCTTCAACCCGGTCGATGTTGTTGCGCAGATCGACGGTCAGCTCGATGGGACCGGGGTAGGGCCTGTCGGCCGGCGCCACGATGGAGGGTGGCATCGGCGCGGGCTCGGGCTGCGCCTGAGGCTCGGTCTGCGCCAGTGCGCAGCAGGTGAAGACGGCAGAGGAGAAAAGCAGCCAAAACGCGGAACGCATCATGAAATCCAGTGTAAACGCCGGGAATGCGGATACCGCGGCGGAGACGGCCGGTGACCGGCTGGCTCTCCAGCGGCCCGAGCGGCGGCTCGGCTTTTACGCGTCGCGTGCGAAAGAATCGCTCCAGAAAATCAAGGGGAGGAAGCCGAAGCTCCCTCCCCTCTTCTTCTGCTGTAGAGCATTTCTCTTCATGCTTTAGAGTGGGCTTCTTGCATCCCACCCTAGCCACAAAAACAGGAACGTGGCGAGGGTGGGGCACCCAAACTCTATACCTTCAGGAGAAATGCTTTAAAACCTTCGTTCATCCACGGCGAAGCCCGCTGGCCCCACCGCAGGGGTTTAGTCGTTATAGTTGAGCCCTTCCAGGCCGAGGTAGACGGCTCCGCCGCCCAGCTCTTCTTCAATCCGCAGCAACTGGTTGTATTTCGAGATGCGGTCGGTTCGGCTGACCGAGCCGGTCTTGATCTGGCCCACGCCGGTGGCGACGGCCAGATCCGCAATGAAGGTGTCCTCGGTTTCGCCCGAGCGGTGCGAGATGACCGAAGTGTAGCCGTAGCGTCGGCCTAGGTCGATGGCTTCCAGCGTCTCGGTGATGGTCCCGATCTGGTTGAGCTTGATCAGGATCGAGTTGGCCACGCCCTCTTCAATGCCGCGCTGCAGCAGCTTGATGTTGGTGCAGAAGATGTCGTCGCCCACCAACTGGACCCGTCCGCCCAGCTTGTCGGTTAATATCTTCCAGCCTTCCCAGTCATCCTCGGCCAGTCCGTCTTCGAGCGAGACGATCGGATACTGGCGGATCCAATTGTCGTAGAAAGCCACCATCTCCTCGCTCGTGCGCTCGCTCTTGTCGCCCTTCTTGAAGACGTACTTCTTCTTTTCGGCATCGTAGAATTCGCTCGACGCCGGATCGAGGGCGATGGCGATCTGTTCGCCGGGCTTGTAGCCGGCCGCCTCAATGGCCTCGATGATCACTTCGATGGCCTCGGCGTTGGACTTCAGCGAGGGAGCAAAGCCGCCCTCGTCGCCGACGGAGGTGTTGTAACCCTTCTTTTTGAGCACGCTCTTGAGGGTGTGGAAGGTCTCGGCGGACCAGCGCAGCGCGTCCGAGAAGCGCTCGGCGCCCACCGGCATGATCATGAACTCCTGGAAGTCCACGTTGTTGTCAGCGTGGGCGCCTCCGTTGATCACGTTCAGCATCGGCGTAGGCAGCACGGAAGCATTCACGCCGCCCAGATAGCGGTAGAGAGGAACTTCGAGCGTCATGGCCACGGCGCGCGCGGCGGCCATCGAGACGGCCAGAATGGCGTTGGCGCCCAGCTTGCTCTTGTTCGGCGTGCCGTCCAGGGCGATCATGGTCTGATCCAGCAGCCGCTGGTTGGCCGCGTCCATGCCTTCCAGCTCGGGCGCGATCACGGTTTCCACGTTGGCCACGGCCTGCAGTACGCCCTTGCCTCCGTAGTGGCTCTTGTCGCCGTCGCGCAGTTCCACGGCTTCAAGTTCGCCGGTGGAAGCGCCCGAGGGCACGATGGCGCGGCCCAGTGCGCCGCTTTCCAGAATTACGTCCGCCTCTACGGTCGGATTGCCGCGCGAGTCCAGAACCTCGCGGGCGCGAATGGCAACAATTTCAGTCATATCGGTCCTCACAATGCGATGTTGTAGCCGGTCGTTCAATCGTGGACGGCGGTCGACGGCGAGAGATTCTCCGGCGACGCTTTGAATCGTTCCCAGCAGTTGCTGCATGTTCGCAATTCCTTTCCGTCCAAAGCCAAAAACTGCGGAATCTTCCCTCAGGATTCTAGCAAATCCTCCTGACAGCCTGGTGTAACGGCGGGCACAGCGCAATTGGCTTCCGGTATGGAAAACCCGCCGCGGCGTGTTGCCTTTGTTGATTCGTGTCTCCCATGGCACCTGCCCGCCCGTCCGCGGGGCCGGCGGCTGCCGTCCTGCGCTAACCTTACCTTGGGTAAGCCGGCATAAAGGCTTCCGCACGAGTTCCCACCGCGCGACTTTTACCGCCCGGCGGGGTTTGAACCTTGCAGGCAGAGTTCAGTCCTCACGCGGGAAAAAGGAGATTTGCATGAACCGGCCGATTCTTGTGTGTGCATTGTTGTTGCTGACCACCGCCTCTCTGGGAGCGCAGGAGAGCACCCAATCCAACCCTTATGAGGGAGTTTCGACCCCTCCATCGAACGACACCATCGTGACCAGCAGCACGCCTCAGGCCAAGCCGCCGGCCGGCCGCCCAGCCGCTGCGCCTGTTCAGCAGCAGCAGGCGCAGCCCCAGCCGCTTCAACCTCAGGATACGTCCGTTTATCCGGCGTCCAACAACGCCCGGTCCGCAAGCTATGCCGATCCGGACGGCGATGTTGTCGCAGTCCAGCAAAGCGCTCCGGAGCCCCGCCAGCCGGCGCTGACCCGGCGCGATTACGCCCGCGACCCGGATGGGGACATCGTGCATCCGCAGCCGCCGCCGCCCGGCGAACTGCCGGAAGGAACCACCATCCGCGTCCGCTTGCTGAGCTGGCTGTCGACCGCCAGCAGCGAGAAGGGGGAAGAGTTCCGCAGCCGCGTGGCCACGGACGTGGTGCGGGGCAACCAGGTGCTGATTCCCGCCGGGAGCGAGATTGACGGCCGGCTGACAGAGGTTTCCAACGGCCATCTGGGCGGCCACGGCACCATGCGCCTGTGGCCTGAAACAGTGATCCTGCCCAGCGGCGCGCGCTACCAATTGAGCGCCCAGTTGACCGGAACCCCTGGCTCGCGGGCCCAGGTGGGCGGCGAAGGCACGGTCCGGCCCGGCTCGCGCCAGAAGCGCGACGAAATCGAATATGGCGGAACCGTAGGCGCCGGAGCCGTGACCGGAGCGATTCTCGGGGGACCGGTGGGAGCTTTGGCCGGCAGCCTGGTCGGAGCGGGCGTCGTCACCACTCACCTGCTGGTCAGCCACCCGCAGGCGACGCTCGAACCGGGCGCCACGCTGCTGTTCTCCTTGATCGAACCGCTGAACCTGGTTCCGGCAAGCGCCTCGGGGAGTGATGCCCCGGGAGAGGATGCGCCGGCCCGCGGAGCCGATTTCTGATGCCCGGCCATGAGGCTGAACTCTGAGCATCCTGGGCTTGAAGGAGCGGTTCGCGGCGTTTGAGTTCAGGCTTGGGAAGATTGAAGCGCGCCGGCCGTGTGAATTCTTTCTTTACCCGACGCAGAAGCCGTATTGTGCGTATATTCTTGATCTGTTTGCGTGATTAGGCTCAGATTGCGCCTGGAGGAAAAACAAGAGATGCCCAAGAAAGCGAAGACCAAGGTGGTCAAGGCCGCCGCGTCCGGAAAAGCGAAGATCGCCAAGCCCAAAGCGAAGAAGCTGGTGAAGGCCAAGACGGAAAAAGTGACAAAGTCCAAGACCGTGAAAGCCTTGAAGTCCAAGGCGAAAAAGGCTCTGAAGACGCTCAAGCCCGCGGTCGAAGAGAGTGCGCAGGTTCTCAGCTCTGAGACGGTCTTCGATGGTCTGGTCTTCCAGGTGGTGCGCGACCGGCTGATCGAGCCGGGCGGCAAGGAGGCCACGCGCGATATTATCCACCACAACGGCAGCGCGGTGATCCTGGCCGTTGATAGCTCCAAGAACAAGAAAGACCCCTGGATCGTGATGGAGCGGCAGTACCGCCATGCCGCCAACCGTTTCCTGTGGGAGTTGCCGGCCGGCAAGCTGGAGCCGGACGAAGACCCCATCGAGGGAGCCCAGCGGGAACTGGCCGAAGAGACCGGCTACCGCGCCAAGACCTGGAAACCGCTGGTCGAGTACTACGCCAGCCCCGGCTTTCTGGGCGAGGCGATGAAGGTTTTTGTGGCCGAGGGCCTGTCGGCCGGCGACACCCACTGGGACGCCGACGAGCAGATTGAATTCTGTCTGGTCAAGCTTTCCGAGGTTCTCAAACTGATTGAAAAGGGAGCGATTCTGGACGGCAAGACGCTGAGTGCCGTGCTCCTGTACGCGCGCAAACTCGCCGCCAAGCGGAGCAGATAGCGGCTGAATCCGGTTCCTCCCCCGCCCCATGGGCCGGCCGTCAAGGCCGGCCCAGCCTTTTTTCTCCAGGCCCTGCAAAAAAATCTATACGCCTTTTTGAGCTCCTGTGCGTCAAAATACATATCGGTGGGCGCTCCCCAGTTTGTCGCTCGCCGCACCTCACAGGATAAAGAAAGGCGGGAGCCTGTGGCTCAATACAAAGGGAAGGTCAAGTGGTTCAACAACGCCAAGGGCTATGGATTCATCGGACGCGAAGACGGGCCGGATGTATTCGTCCACTACTCATCGATTCAGTTGGACGGGTACAAGACGCTGAAAGAGAACGATGAAGTGGAATTCGACATCATCCAGGGGCAGAAGGGTCCACAAGCGGACGCGGTCGTTCGGTTGCGGGACAATGCCGCTCAGAACGTAGCCTAGAGAAGCGGTTGACCGGGGCAAGGGCAAAACCGTCCTGAGGCGGTAGTTGAAAGTTGCGCCCATTTTTCCCGCTCCCGTCACAATGCGTGTTTTGGCGAGCCTGTTGCGCCCATCGATTTGCGGAAGTCTGCGGATGCACGGCAAGCCATCTGCGCTTGGCAACGTATAGAAACGTCGGCCTGTGCTCGGCTCTCCTGAACAGGGAAAAGCGGCATTTCCAAGATAGAAATCCGGCGTATTCCCCAATCCATGCAGGAATTCATGGCTCATTTCAGGTTCGCGGGAATAAGATAATGGCGCGATGAGCTTACTGCAACAGGACCCCGGAAAAGAAATCGACGATGCCGCGCGCGGCGAAGCCTTCACCAAGGGAACCAGCCACGTGGTCTGGGCCAGCCTCCTGGCCGCCGTCACGGTGACCATCTTGATCGCCGTCTACGTGGTGGCCGGAGAAAAACCTCCGGTGGCCAGCGCGGAAATCCTTCAGGTCTGGGCTCAGCCACGGCACGTCCAGACCTCGGGATTGGACGCCAATGGCGACGCCATGGCCAAGGAGAGCTTCGACCAGGTGCTGGTTCTGGCCCACGTCAGGCTGCATAACCAGAGCCAGTATCCGCTCTTTCTCGAAGATGTGCTGGCCAATATCCAGCGCCCCAACGGTGCCCTATCGGTCTATGCGGGAAGCGTCGGCCAGTACGAGGAGGCTCTTGTCGCCTACCCTGAACTGGCTGCGCTGCACGCCACTCCGCTCTCGCCACGGATCACGATCGCCCCTGGCCAAACCGTCGAGGGAACCGCTTTCTGGGCCGTGCGAATGACCAGACAGGCATGGGAAGAGCGCCAGGGGCTGAACTTGACCTTCGAAATTCAGTACCATCCCAGCCTGGTCCTTGGGCTCCGCGCCCCGGTTACCGAGTTACAGCCGGAACCGGCGCGCCCTTCGGCGAGGAAAGATAACCGCTGATCTGATTCTTCGAGTTGATGGAATTGACGACAATTTCGAAGAGCATTGGCTGCTTGCCGCTATAGAACTGGAGCGGCTCGTCCACGTTGCGGTCTTTCTTCTCGTACTGCCGGTCGTCGGCGTACACCATCAGCGTAAAGCGGCTCTTTTTCGGATCGGCCTTCTTCAGTTGCAGGCTCACCGTGCCGACAGGCTTTCTTTGGCCCTTGTTCAAAGTGAACTCATAGTAGTTCCGGTCGCCTTTGTGCTTGAGCAGTTCCAGCTCGTCGTGGTTGCGGGCGATCAGGCTGCTGTGGTCGCTCAAATCTCCGCGGATCGACTGCAACTGGCTCAGCGCCGTGGCCAGATCGTTTTGCGTCTTGCCCAGATCGGTCCTCACCCCGCCCACGTCGGTCTTCACTGAGGAAACCTCACTGGAGACGCTCGTCACCTGCTGCGCGGTCTGCTTCTGGGCGCTTTCCAGCCGCTGGCTCTTGAGCTCCTGCGCGTCCTCGCGGCGAATGAGTTCCTGGGCGCGGGCATCCATCTGCTTCTGGGTCAGCCCCAGAGAGCTGCCCAACTCCTCGGTGGCCACGCGGAGCCTGGCGTCGGTCTCGCGCAACCCGGCGGCCAGCTTCACGTTCTCCTGCTTGGCCTCGGCCAGTTCGGTTTGCTGCGTGCTCAGCCGGCCGCTCAGCACGTAAGCCCAGATCAGGCCGCCGACCCCGGCCAGCAGGGCCACAACAACCGCCGCCAGCAACGCATGAGGGCGGGTTCCCTGGGAAAATTCATTCTGGGTCGGGCGGGGGGTATCGTCGATGTCACTCATCTGTTTGCCTTTCTTTGCGGCCCGTTCCGTGGTCCGCTTCTTCGATCCAGGCGCTTGAAGTTCCGCCACATGCGGCTTAAAACGGCTCCCCGGCTAGATTGCATTCAAAATGCCGGATTGCGAAACCTCCGCTTCGGTCCTGTCAGGGGCAACCACACAACACAGTTCATTTTAGCCTGTGCGGAGAAGGAGGTCTTTTTCAGCCCATTGCACCCTCGCCCGGCCGGCGAAACGGCTGCCGTTCGCAAGCGAGTCCCACACTCCGTGACAATCTTGTAATCACTGCGCTATAAACAACAGTAATATTCATTCAGGCGAGGGGTATTTTTGACACCACAGGCCAACTGCCGCGTCTGCCTGCGAAACTACCACCGAAGGGGGATCAAAGGTCTATGACGACTGCTGTCGCTGGAAAGGGGTTGGAGGGAGTCATTGCGACGAACTCCGGAATCTGCTGGATCGATGGCGATGCAGGCGTTCTGTCGTATCGGGGAATCGATATTCACGAGCTGGCTGAGCACTCGACCTTCGAGGAAACCACTTATCTGCTGTGGAATGGCATCCTGCCCAACCAACTGGCTCTGCGCGAGTTCCAGTCCCAGTTGTCGCTGGCCCGGGGGCTCGATTTCCGCATCGTCAGCCTGCTGCGCAGCATCCCCGCCTCGGCCACGCCCATGGAGGTTCTGCGCACGGCGGTCTCCGCGCTCAGCTTTTACGATGCCGACGAAAAGGACAACTCCCACGATTCCAATGTCCGCAAAAGCTATCACCTGACCGCGCAGTTCGCCATGATCGTGGCCATCTACGATCGCCTGCGCAAGGGCAAGGAGATTGTTCCGCCCGACCGCTCGCTCAACCACGCGGCCAACTTTCTGTGGATGCTCAACGGCGTCATGCCCTCCGAGACCGCCGTCAAAACCATGGACATGGCGCTGGTGCTGCACGCCGAGCATGAGCTGAACGCCTCCACCTTTGCCGCCCGGGTCATCGCCGCCACGCTGTCCGACATTCATTCGGCCGTCACCGGCGCCCTGGGCGCGCTGAAGGGGCCGCTGCACGGCGGGGCCAACGAGGGCGTCATGCGCCTGCTACTGGAGATCGACAAGGCCGGGGCCGACCCGGTCGAATATGTGAAGAGCATCCTGGCCGCCAAGCAGAAGATCTCCGGTTTCGGCCATCGCGTTTACAAGACCGAGGACCCGCGCGCCACCCACCTGCGCAAGATGAGCGAGCAACTGGGAAGGGATTCGGGCCAACCCAAGTGGTATGAGATGTCGCGCGCCATCGAGCTGTACATCAACGCCGACAAGAAGCTGAACGCCAACGTGGATTTCTACTCGGCCTCGACCTACGCGACCCTGGGCATCGACATCGACCTCTATACGCCTATCTTCGCCATCAGCCGCATCGCCGGCTGGGCGGCGCACATCATCGAGCAGTTGGATGACAACCGGCTGATCCGGCCTCGCGCCGAGTATATTGGCCCGCGCTACCCCGCGCTTTATATCCCCATGGAAGAGCGCTGACAAGGGCGCCAGAGTGCTCCCTGATTTTCGTCTTGAACACGGCTGTTCAAGTCAATTTGTTTTCGGTGTAGAAGGGTTTTGAAAGGGCACGGCTTCAGCCGTGCCGTAAATGCCCGCAAAATCTGCGGGCTTCAGCCCCTGAGGAAACGCTTCTTCCTCTACCCCACTCGGAAAGTTGCTCTACCCCTGCTTTGCCTTCCAAAGCAGATAAAGCCCCCAGGCGGCCAGCGTGCAGCTGTCGCGGATGGCCCCTGAGAGCATCCTCTGCTCGAACTCGCCAACTGAAAGCGAGCATACCTGCAAATCGTGCTCCTCGCGGTCGCGCCGGGCCTCGGCAGCGGTCAGCCCGGAGGCCAGATAGACGTGCTGCTTCTGGCGCGTAAAGCCGTAGGCGATCCACAGCTCTCCCAAGCGGGTCATCCGGTCAGCTTCGAGGCCCGTCTCTTCCTTCAGTTCGCCGCGCGCCAGTACTTCGGGATCGTCAATCTCCCGCTCCCAGCCGCCCTGCGGCAGCTCGAGCGCCCGCTCGCCGATGGTGTAACGGTACTGCTCGACCAGCCAGATGCGCCCCTTGTCGATGGGCAGGATGATGGCCGCATCGTGCTTCTCCACCACGCCGTAGACGCCCCGCTCGCCGTTCGAGCGCAGAATCTGATCTTCCCGCACCTTCATCCAGTGGTTGCGATAGACCTCGCTGCTGGAAAGCGTGGTGATGGCGCAACCCGCAGGGACTTCAACCGGGTTCATGCAATCTCCTTTTCAGCTTCTGGGTGAAAGGATAGGCTCATCGGAGGCGCGCGGGGATGAAAAGCCGTCTAATTTTTCTGCAGCCGGAACGAGCGCAGCCGCCCCATGAACGAAGCCGGCCCGCTGACCACCAGCCGCACGAGGTTGCCGTCGTACTCCCGCGAGTGGACGATCATGCCCGCCTCAATGGCCGCCAACACCGCGCCCTCCTGCTGGGGAACGCGCAGCTCGGCTTCCACCAGCGGATCGGAGTGCAGGGCGTGGTCAATGGCTTCGAGCAGCGCGCTCCATGCCCTCGCCGGTGCGCGCTGAAACCAGCACTTCGCCCGTCTCCCGGGAACGCTCCAGCAGCCCCTCGCGCTCGTGCGCGCCCAGCAGGTCAATCTTGTTCAGCACCTCGATGCGCGGCTTGGCCAGCGAATCGAGCTCGCCCAGGACTTTTTCCACCTGCGACTTCTGTTCCTCGCCGTAACCTGAAGCGGCGTCGCGGATGTGCAGCAGCACCTCGGCCTGCGCCACTTCTTCGAGCGTGGCGCGGAAGCTGGTCACCAGCGTATGGGGCAGGTTGCGGATGAAGCCCACCGTGTCCGACAGCAGCACCTTGCGCCGGCTGGGCAGCGAGAGCGCGCGCAGCTTGGGGTCCAGGGTCGCGAACATGCGCGCAGACTGGAGCATCTGCGCGCCGGTCAGCTGGTTGAAAAGCGTGCTTTTTCCGGCGTTGGTATAGCCCACCAGGGCCACGGTGGGCACCGGGACCGACTCGCGCCGCTGGCGCTGCTGCTTGCGCACCCGGCGCACCGCGTCCAGGTCGAGTTTGAGCTGGTCAATGCGCCGCTTGATCTGGCGGCGATCGGTTTCGAGCTTGGTTTCGCCCGGCCCGCGGGTGCCGATGCCGCCGCCCAACTGCGACATCGCCCGGCCCTTGCCGGCCAGCCGCGGCAGCATGTACTCAAGCTGCGCCAGTTCCACCTGCAACTGCCCTTCGCGGGTCCGCGCATGGCGGGCAAAAATATCCAGAATCAGCTGCGTCCGGTCCAGAACCCGGCAGGGCAGCGCGGCCTCCAAGTTGCGCAGTTGGGTGGGCGTCAGATCGTAGTCGAAGAGCACCAGATTGGCCCCAACCGAGGCGGCAACGCCGGCAATCTCTTCCACCTTGCCCGCGCCAATCAGCGTAGCCGGGTCGGGGTGCGCGCGGCGCTGGAGGATCTCGGCGGCCACCTCGCCGCCGGCGCTCCCGACCAGCTCGCGAAACTCGGCGAGCGATTCTTCCGCGTCCAGTTCGGTTGAGGGCCGCGCCTGAAAATCTCTGGCCGGGGAAACGCCGCCGCCTGGCGCGTTGAAAACCTCCGGAGCGCTCTCGTCCAGGGCGTCCGGTTCGGCCAGCTCAGCCGATTGCCGCGCGCCTGCCTGCGCCGTGCGGTTTCCGCGGGAGCGCACGCCCAGATCCACGCCCACCAGAACCGCCCGCTCCGGGCCACCGCGCGAGCGGTCTCCACGTGAGCGGTCTCCACGTGAGCGGTCTCCACGTGAGCGGTTGCGGCCTGTACTCGGGGCTTCATCCTGGGCTTCGTGGGGGGCTTCGTGGGGGGCTTCGTGGCCCATCCCTGAGCCAGTCGCGGAACCAGTCCCGGAGTTAGCCCCTGAACCAGTCCCGGAGCCGCCGGTTCTGCTCGCGTCCGGGGACAACCGGGATCGCTCCCCGCCGCCTATTGCTGCTCCCCGGCGGCGGCGGACGAAGCCGCAATCGATCCCGAACCGGAACTGATGGACGTCGCCCCCAGGCGGTGTTCGCTATGAAGCACCGCACGGTTGCTGACCACCGTCGAGATGGCGTGTTTGAAGATCAACTGCTCCTGGCTGTTGTTTTCCAAAAGCACGGAATACTTGTCGAAGGACCGGATCTTTCCGGTGAGCTTGACGCCGCTGACCAGATAAATCGTGATGGGGGTTTTGTCCTTGCGAACCGTGTTCAGGAAGGTGTCCTGAATGTTTTGTGCCGGCTTGTTCTCCATATGCCGATCTCCTGCTTCCCTAGTGAGTGAGATTAAATGCCAGTGAATGAAACATGCTCATACAAATCGGCAGGCGCGGCGCCGGAAGCCCCGGAGCCGCCATCTCCGCAATGGGTCAACAATATAGGGCTTTGCCAAGGTTTTCAACCTTTGACTGGGGACAATCTCTCTTTTGATGCGCTCAGAGCCCGCCGAGGCGCAGACCGCAAGCCCTGCGGAGCGAGGTTGAGAGGCTTTCGGCCATGCACTCCAGCCCATGCCCCGACACTCGGCCCCGTCATTCCGCCCCCGTCCGTCCGCCCTCGTCCGTCCATAAAACGGAGCGCTCGCCCGGCTGATCACCCTGGCTGATAACATTGAGACGTGAAAAGCGCGCCCGATTCACCCCCAACCTCTGTCCCGGCCTCGCAGCCTGTGCCCATGCTCGATCTCAAGCGGCAGTACCGTCCAATCCACCAGGAACTTCTGAACGCCCTCGGAGCGGTGCTCGAAACGCAGCAGTTCATTCTAGGGGAGCCGGTGGCCGCCTTCGAGCGGGCCGCGGCGGCCAAGTTGGGCGTGGCTCATGCGGTGGGCTCGTCCTCGGGCACCGACGCTCTGTGGCTGGCGCTGGCCTCGGCCGGCGTCGGCCCCGGCGACGCGGTCGTCACCACCCCTTTCAGCTTTTTCGCCTCGGTCAGCGCCATCCTGCGCGCCGGGGCCACACCCCTGCTGGCCGACATCGACGCCGCCACCTTCAACCTCAGCCCGGCGGCCGTGGAAGCTGTCCTCGACGGCCCGCAAGGCGCATCGGTCCGCGCGATTCTGCCCGTTCATCTTTACGGCCAGTGTGCCGACTTCACCGCCTTCGGCCGCATCGCCAAAGAGCGCGGATTGAAGCTCATCGAAGACGCCGCCCAGGCCTGGGGCTCCGAGTGGCAGGGAGTGAAAGCCGGGGGCCTGGGCGATGCGGCCGCCTTCAGCTTTTATCCCACCAAAAACCTGAGCGCGGCGGGCGACGCGGGCATGGTCGCCACTCGTTCCGATGAAATTGCCGAGCGGGCGCGGGCGCTGCGCCAGCACGGCATGCGCCGCCGCTACTATCACGACGAGGTGGGCTGGAATACGCGCATGGACGGCTTCCAGGGCGCCATCCTCACCGTCAAGCTCAACTACATCGACGGCTGGCTTCAGGCGCGGCACACCGTCGCCCGGCGCTATGACGCGCTCTTCCATGCGGCCGGGCTGGCGGAGACCGGACCCTACCCAAGCCACGGCATTGTCCTTCCGCATGAGGTGCGGAGCACTCGCCACACCTGGCATCAATACGTGATCCGCACCTCGCGCCGCGACCAGTTGCGCGAGTTTCTGGCGAGCCGCAAGGTCGGCTCGGAGATCTACTACCCCGTTCCGCTGCACCTACAGCAGGCGTTGAAGAGTCTGGGCTACGGCGAGGGAAGTTTTCCGGAAGCGGAGCGCGCGGCGCGCGAGGTTCTGGCCCTGCCCATCTTTCCCGAACTGCGCGAAGACGAGCAGCAGACGGTGGTCGGCGCGATTGCGGAGTTTCTGCGCTAAGCAGAGTTTCTCCAGGCAGCCTGCGATCGAAATCCGGTTTTGAAAGCGCACGGCTTCAGCCGTGGCGTAGAACGAGCAGAACCAAATTCGCGTGCCCCATCCTTTGCGCGTCCTTTGCGCAGAGGATGGGAAACCGCAGATTTCCATCCCGGCCGCAACCATCAGCTCGAAAACGCTGTAGAACAAATTCACTTTTTGTGTAGAGCGGTTTTGAAAGGGCACGGCTTCAGCCGTGCCGCAAAGCAAAGCAAAATCGGCGGGCTTTGGCCCCTGAGGGAAGGTTTTGAAATTTTTTCAGAGCTTCCCTGAGCAGAATCCGCCCTCAGCCCTTGCGCCGGTAGAGCACCTGAAACTCATAGCCCGCATTGGTCGGGAACAGGCTGGCCACATGGCGCAGCCGCTCGGCCAGCGCAGGGGCAGCAAGCAGCGGATAATCGCGCTCGCGCAGGTCGTGGTAGTCGAAATCGACCGCCAGAGACAGGATGTAGATTGCCAGCGCGTCGGCAAAGGCTGCCTCGAAGTAGAAGCTGCGCGCGCGCTCGTCGATGCTCTTCTGATTGTTGCGGCTGTCCTGCGCGCGGCGCCGGGTCTCCCATGCGTCCTGGCTGGTTTCTCCGCGCACCTGAGCCTCGGCCTGCGACCACACCAGCGACGAAAAGCTCTCCGGAACTCCCGCCGCCTCCACAAAGTTGTGGGCGACGTTGATGAAAAACTCGAAGGCCAGGCCGAAGCGGTCCTCGACCAGCCGCGTCGAAAGAAAGACCGCCTCGGTGGAGCCGAAGACGGCGTTGCGGTGACAGATGGCGCGGTCGCCCAGATCCACTCCGTAGGCCGGAGCGATCATCGTCTCGTCGGTGTCGGCAATGGCCAGCGGAACGAAGTAATAAGCCCGATGCTCGAGCGCGGCCGAGAGCGTGACCGGAACGGCGCCCACCAGCCGCTCCAGGTCGGCGTCGGAGATGCGCGTTTCGCCCCACATCGCGTAGTGAATTCCGTTGGGCGCCTGGAGCATGGTCACCTGCGTGGCCACCTTTTCCGCGTGCCAAAGTTCGGTTTGTGCGCTGCTCGCCATGAAACAGTATTTTAGACTACCGAGGCGCAACGAAGAGGCCATCGGCGGCGCGCCAGCCCACAAAGCGGCGATTTATAATCCAGACGAGCGCCTGAGCACCCACGCCACCGCTTGTCTGGAGCCATGAATGACGTTCGACATCCAGGAAATCCTGGGTTTACTCCCTCACCGCTACCCGTTTCTGTTGATTGACAGAGTCGTCGAGTTCGAGCGCACCAAGCGGCTGGTCGCCATCAAGAATGTAACCATCAACGAGCCTTTTTTTCAGGGCCACTTCCCCGGCTATCCCATCATGCCGGGCGTGCTGGTGATCGAAGCCATGGCCCAGGCCGGGGCCGTGCTCATGATGAGCGAAATTGCCGACCGGGAGAAGAAGCTGGCCGTCTTCACCGGCATCGAGCGCGCCAAGTTTCGCCGCCCGGTGACGCCCGGAGATCAGTTGCGCATCGAGGTCGAGGTGCTGTCGCTCAAGAGCCGCGTCGGCCGCATGGAGGCCAAGGCCTTTGTGGACGGCAAGCTCGTCTGCCAGGCCACGCTCACCTGCCAGATTGTGCCCAAGGCCCGCGAGGCCGAGCCAGTTCGCGAAGCTGCGCCGGCCTCGCCCGACGCCTCGTCCGAAGCCGAAACCGAAGCCAAGCAGGAGGCTGCGCTGTGAGCCTCCACGCCAGCCCTGACGTCGCCTCCAGCGCCATAGTCGCGCCCGGAGCCGTCGTTCCCGCCTCCTGCCGCATCGGCCCCTTCTGCACCATCGGCCCGGACGTGGTGCTGGGCGAGGAGTGCGTGCTCATCTCGCACGTGGTGCTCGACGGCCGCACCCGCATCGGCGCGCGCAACGTCTTTCATCCCTTCTGCGCCATCGGCGTCGCCCCGCAGGATCTGAAGTACGCCGGCGAGCCCACCGCATTGGAGATCGGCGACTCGAACACCATCCGCGAAAGCGTCACCATCAGCCGCGGCACCACCAAGGGCGGCGGCGTCACCCGCCTGGGATCGAACAACCTGCTCATGGCCTACGCGCACATCGGCCACGACAGCCAGGTGGGCTCGCACTGCATCCTGGCCAACTGCGCCACCCTCGCCGGCCACGTGGTGATCGAGGACTACGCCAGCGTGGGCGCCTTCTGCCCGGTCCACCAGTTCTGCACCGTGGGCCAATACGCCTTCATCGGCGGCGGGACCATCGTCACCCAGGACGTGCTGCCCTTTTCGCTCACCTCGGCGCGGCGCGAGAACAAGGCCTTCGGCATCAACAAGGTCGGCCTCACGCGGCGCGGCTTCTCGGCCGAGCGGATGGGAACGCTGCAGAAAGCCTTCCGTTTTCTGCTGGCCGCCAAGCTGAACACCACGCAGGCCGTCGAGCAGATCAAGGAGCTCGAAGGCGACGACGCGGCTCTGCTCGCAGCCTTCATCGAACGCAGCCAGCGCGGGGTCATCAAGTAGTCATGAAACTCGGCCTCATCGCCGGCAACGGCCGCTTTCCGTTTCTGCTGCTCGATGCGGCGCGGGCGCAGGGACTCGCCGTCGTGGTCGCCGCCATCCGCGAAGAGACCGACGCGGAAATCGACCGGCGCGCGGCCGAGGATGAGGGCATCACCGTTCATTGGCTCTCGCTCGGCGAACTGACGCGCTTGATCGAAACCTTCCAAAATGAAGGCGTCAAGCAGGCGGTCATGGCCGGCCAGGTCAAGCACAAACAGATTTTTTCGAGCATCCGCCCCGACTGGCGGCTGGCCAAGTTGCTGCTCAACCTGCGCACCCGGAATACCGACATGCTGCTGGGCGCGGTGGCCAAGGTGCTGGGCGATGAAGGCATCGAACTCATCAGCTCGACCGCGTTTCTGGAGCCTCTGTTGGCCGCGGAAGGCGTGTTGACCGAGACCGTGCAGGGCGGACGCGCCCCCGACGACGAAGAGCGCAAGAACATCGACTACGGCCTCAGCGTGGCCCGCGCCGTGGCCGGCTTCGACATCGGCCAGACCGTGGTGGTGGCCGCACAGGCCTGCGTGGCGGTCGAGGCAATGGAAGGCACGGACGCGGCCATCGAGCGCGCCGGAACTGTTGATGCAGTCGCTCGAAGGCGACGAGGAAAATCTCGCTTCCACTCTCGAACGCCGCCTGACCGTCGTCAAGGTGGCCAAGCCGAATCAGGATATGCGCTTCGATGTGCCGGTCATCGGCATGGCCACGATCGAGACCATGATCCGCGCCGGCGCCAGTTGCCTTTCCGTCGAGGCCGGCCGCACCCTGCTCTTCGATCGCGACCGGCTCGTCGAGCGCGCCGCCCAAGAAGGCATTGCCATCGTGGCCACTCCGCGCAGATACTGATGATCACCGGGCAATGAACAGGGGGAGTCTGAGGGCCTTGGCAACGGTTAGCAGCAGCTTGTCACTTTGCAGGATGCGGGTGTCGCTCTCAATCACCACGTCCAGGGTGCTGGCGCCGCCGATCACGGTGACCGACTGCTTGAGCTCGGCGGCGGCGCCGGGCCGTTGATTTGCAGCTCCCCGGTGGCCGTGTACATCTTGCCGCGCGTAAGGCCCACCAGGGCGGCCAGCAGGGCCATGCCCAGCGCCACGGCGGCCAGCAGCCAACGGCGTTTGCGCACAATCAGCCACAGGTCCGTCAGGACGAGATCTTCCCTGCCCTGGGACTGGGATGCCATCGTGACGCGCGAGTGCTGTTGCAAGCAAACCTCTCCAGAAAACAAGGGGCGACCGAGCAGGAAACTTGCCGGCAGCACAAGCCGTGGCGCCAGTGGGCAGCTCCCCAAGCTCTCCAGCCGGCTCCCCCCGCTCTGCCGGCAAAATGCTGGAACTGATGATAAAGCCGTGCGAATGAAACCTTTGCCGCACGGCGGAGATTATTTCGCCGGCGGACTCAGAATAGGTACGCGCGCCGGAACCCATTCAAACTGGGCTGGATTCCCCCAACCCATAGAATCCAATGCC
>CAWBHO010000129.1:0-76713 GCA_963788415.1 uncultured Acidobacteriaceae bacterium
TGACATTCCCCGGATATTGGAAGATGTGCCGAGGCACGAGGGCCGGTGTCAAGGCTCTACGACCGCGAAGCGGCGCGCTTCAGCGCGGCCTTGACTCCGGTCCGGCCTCGGCTATGCTCTGTCTATCCGGGGAATGTCATTATCCGCTCTGGCGCTACAAGCCCCAATCCGAGTCCCCGAGCAATTTCTTCGATGTGAACAGATTGCGGCGCGATTCTCTGCGTAGCGGCTTCCGGTTCGATTGCCGACGCATAATCGAGATACAGAAAACACTTGCCCAGGCGCAGCACAATATACTTGCTCCATCACATCGCAATAGACTTGCACTGAGCGCGTCATAATAAACTTGTAGTCGAACGTCGTAATAAACGTGCAGAGGCACAGAAGGCTATGGCCACCCCAAATGAAAAACTCGCCGCTTCCCTGGAAGTTCTCCGCGAACTGCAACAGAACGGACAGCACGTCTTTCAAGCCGGACAGATGAGCCGCGTTCACCGTGACCGGCTGGTGAAGAATGGTTTTCTGCAGCCAGTCGTCAAAGGGTGGCTCATGTCGACCAGCCCCGGCGCTCGTCCTGGAGATAGTACCGCATGGTTTGCGTCATTCTGGGAGTTCTGCGCGGCGTATTGCAATGAACGATTCGGCACAGACTGGCATCTTTCGCCGGAACAGTCGCTGCTGCTTCATGCCGAAAACACGGTTGTTCCAGCTCAGGCCACGGTCTACAGTCGCAAGGGGCACAACAATACAATCGCGCTTCCTTTTCGCACTGCGCTCTACGATCTGAAGCAGGCGAAAATGCCGCCGCAAAATCAATTGGCGCGTCGTGATGCCCTGCGGCTCTTTACGCCCGAAGCTGCGCTTGTGCGTGTCCCGGAATCGTTCTTCCGTCATCATTCCTTGGAAACCCAAGTCGTTCTTGCGCGCATCACAGACGCTTCGAATCTTCTGCGCATTCTATTGGATGGCGGTCATTCAGCCGTCGCAGGCCGTCTCGCTGGCGCGCTGCGCCGTGCCGGTCGCGCGGAACAGGCAGACGAGATTCTCTCGACGATGAAGCGAGCCGGATACGATGTACGCGAGTCAGATCCATACGCGAATGGGCAAACCATCTTTGCCATGAATCGCCCCACGCAGGCTCCAATTGTCAGCCGAATTCAGGCTCTATGGGCCTCTACGCGTGATGCCGTGCTGGAAATCTTTCCGACGCCGCCGGGATTGCCCGACAAAGCCGAGGCATATCTCGCGCATGTGGATGACATTTATAAGAACGACGCCTATCACTCGTTGTCGATTGAGGGTTATCGCGTAAGCCCGGAATTGATTGAACGAGTAATCTCTGGACAATGGGACCCCAAACATAATGAGGCCGACAAACACAACCGCGATGCACTTGCGGCGCGCGGCTACTGGCAGGCATTCCAAGAGGTCAAGGCAAGCGTACTCAAGGTTCTTGAAGGCAAGAATGCTGGTGCCGTAGTCAGAACAGACCACCGCGAATGGCACAGAGAACTGTTTGAACCGTGCGTCGCCGCCGGTTTGATTCCTGCCTCAGCTTTAGCGGGCTATCGGAATGATGCCGTTTACTTGCGCAATTCCCGCTATGTTCCACCACGCTGGGAAGCGGTCAGGGATGCGATGCCTGCCCTGTTGGATTTGATCGAGAGTGAACAAGAGCCGTGTGTGCGCGCAGTCCTTGGGCACTGGCTCTTTGGCTATATTCATCCGTATCCTGACGGCAATGGCCGCATGGCTCGCTTTCTGATGAATGTCCTGCTGGCATCGGGCGGGTATCCATGGACAATCATTCGTGTAGATGATCGGACAGAGTATCTAAGCGCGCTCGATCATGCCAGCATCGAAAGCGATGTGCGCCCCTTCGCAAACTTCATTGCCGGACAAGTAAGGCGGTCGATGATGAATAAGGCAGAGTAGAACCTAACAGCTCGCATATTTCGCAGCCGATAAGCCTTATTCGTGTTTTGCAGAAGACTTGCCAACTTGCGAGAGCATATCAATTACAAAGCAGAATTGTTGTCAGTTTGGATTACCACCCACGTCCCGTTGTCGCGTTTTCCGATAAGCTCAAACAACGGCTTGAAGAATAGCGGGTATCTCGTAATATGTCGCGCGAAGTCCTTTATAGGATCGGGCGGATCACATGGAATCCAACTTCCATTCTCTAAACGGTAGAGATTGAGCGGATCTTCTCGCAGATCGCGACGAAGCGAGACATATCGGCATCCGTAAGCTTCCGTAAGTTTTTCATCTTGGGAGGTTCTTCCTCCCCAACCGAACGAGCTCATCAATTCCCCAATATTTCCATCATAGAAAGTTTGCAAAACATTCTGAAGAGCGGCGGGTTCACGGTCCGCTAGCAGGTATCCAGCATATACTCTTACGGGTCTATTGTTGAGCAGTACGCCAACGTTATAAGCCGGTAGATATAAGTCCCCTTGCGGCTTATGCTCGAAAAAATAAGGAGTCAGAAGGCCAGTTGCCGGATTAGAGATACGTAACTGTACTTCCGCCAATGGGTAATCATTGGAAATCTCTTCCAAAATCTTCAGAAGGTCTGCCAGCCAAACGGTGTTTTCGCTTAAGCAACGCACAATACCAGCGCGGACAGATGTGACATGGGCAGGATTCGCGATCTGAAAATCTCGGTCGAATCCCTGTTTGCTGTGCCCCTCGCTGCCGCATAGTTCCTCGATTATTGTGTCGTCAGTTAGCAGGAAATTGCGTGCAAAAGATCCATATCGCAATACGCCCCACACTTTCCAGCCTTCGTCGGAAAGAAGCCTCCCGAAGAGCTTTGCCGGATTGCCGATCTCTATGTACGAACTTTCTACAGAACCACCACATTCCCAGGCGTGTTCATGCAAATAGAGCAGGAGCTCGTCTCCTTCGATATCAGATGTCTCTTCACGATAGTCTTCTAAGTTAGCTGAGTCCTTTTCGAGGATCGACCAGTACCTTTCTGCAGTAAGCAACTGTGCGGCAAAGTAAACAATATAGTGATAGCGCAGTATGTCCCTCGGTTTTAGGTTAGAAGGATCGTCCGCAATTTGTTGATCGAGTGGGATTCCGGTATATAGCTGCCTTAATGTTGCCTCATGCCGGGAGATTTGTCCTACTCCAGAGTGCAGTACCAGGATCACGTAGTCTTCCATGCCCGTTGATTTACTCCGCTGCTCATATTGGGCTATGATCTGTGCTATCTGCTCCCGGCTCTCACAGTAATTGACGTCGCTCCATGGGGCTAATATTCGTCCATATGAAACCGCCAGTGGATCGACGGGGGAAGTTGTAATATGCTCATTTTCGACCGCGAGGCAGACGCCCGTGATAGCTAGAGTGGTATCAGCTATAAGCCGAGAGAATGAAAGCAGCAACTCACTCCAATCAGTTGAAGCGATAATGACTCTGATTTCATCCTCACGAATCGCCAGATGCGCCTTGACCGCCTCTACATACTTAAGGATCTCGTGTATTGCCTCTCTAGATGCAGCCGCGCTTCGCTTCAATTCGATCAACACCAACTCACCCTTGGGGTTCCTGGCAACGAGATCGATGAAACTACGAGTTCCAATCTCACTGGGGACATAAAGCTCTTTCTGGTAGAGCTGAAGCCCCGGCTCGATGACATCCATGTGTTCTGCTAGGTAGTCACGAATTTCATCTTCTGTTTTCATAGTGATTCCAGCAGGATAACCGACTTGTCGTCTGATTTCCTGAAAAGATTTGTGGTTGAAGATGTCAGTACCAATAATACGCAGTTGTCGCGAGAAGGGTGCATTCCCCGGATATTAGGCAAAAGGCCGAGGCTTGAGGACCGTGTCAAGGCTCTTGACCGCGTGAGCCATACCACACGAGCAGTTTTCGCTCGCGTGGGAGCTCTGGCGAGCGGTGCGCAACACAGATGGCAATATTGAAATCGTTCCAGATGTGACCGGAATTCTATGATGGAGAAGATGGAGAGATATGACACCGAAACAAAGTAAGGCCGTGGTGGTCCATATGGATATTCGCAAGCTGAAACCTGAACCGGAAACCAATCTTCCCTCTCTCAGCAAGGCGAAGCTGGAGGCATTGATTGAGGAAGCCATCGTCGATGCTTACGGCGACGAAGAGCAGACCGGCGGCTTCTTTACTATGATTGAGGAGCATCTTGCACTGCCTTTTACGGTGAGTATCCTCGGGGCTGAAGCCGTTGTGGAGAAAGTCGATATGACCCGCGACGGTCGGATTGTCGCGGTCTGTCAACGAGATGGGATGAAACAGAGAATTGAAATTCTCGATCTGCCTCTGCCAAAACCTGCACCGGTAGGCGCGGAGTGGATTGCAGCATACAGCTATTGGCGCAAAGGGTTCTAATGAGCGAATACCAGTATTACGACTTCAAAGCAATCGATCATGCACTGACAAAAACCGAGATGGCCGCCCTGCGGTCCATATCCACGCGCGCCGTTATTACTTCTACGAGTTTCACGAATCACTATGAGTGGGGAGACCTGAAGGCCGATCCGCTCAAACTGCTGGAAAAGTATTTCGATGCATTTGTCTATGTGGCAAATTGGGGTACGCGAGAGTTCCATCTTCGTTTGCCGCAGGAGTTGGTTGACACGAAGCAAATCAAAGCAATGTTCCCAGGGAAGTCCGCGCAGGTGCGCAGTTCTGGAAAATTCGTGATGCTTTCCTTTGAAAGCGAAGTGGAGCCGGACGACGATTGGGATGACGGGACAGGCTGGATGGGATCGTTGATTTCTTTGCGCGGTGATCTGCTTCGCGGCGACTTCCGCTGTCTCTACCTCGGATGGCTTTTCAGTGTGCAAAATGGGGAATTCTCCGACGAAGTGTTGGAGCCTCCCGTGCCTGCTGGCCTGCGCGAACTTTCCGCGCCATACGATTCGTTGATCGAGTTTCTCGGAATCGATGAGGACCTCGTCGAAGTTGCCGTCTCTGCTTCAGAGCCGTTAAAAGCAGGGCCATCGCGCAAGGATCTTGCAGAATGGATTCGCGGCCTGACCGAGAAAGAGAAAGATGGCCTGCTCGTAAACGCGCTATCGGAGCCAGATGAACGATGGAGGATCGAACTGCTATGCCGCTTCGAGCATGAGAACGTCTCTGTCTCAGATCACGGCACAGTAGAGCGACGTTCAATCGCCGATCTTCTGACAGCATCCCATGCCCGCGCCGAGGAACGTATGCGGAAACTGAACGCGCAGCGAGCAGCGGAAGCCGCGCGGAAGAAAGCGAAGGAAGAAGCAAACCGGGCACTATATCCTGGACCAACTGGCAAAGCGCGAAAAGGCGGTCTGGAAACAGGTGGATGCGCACATTCAGAAGCGGCAGCCAAATGATTACGACCGGGCTGTGATACTGCTAACCGACTTGCATGATTTGGCTGTTCGTCAGGGAGATGAAACCGGATTCCAATTGACGATGGAAGAGCTTCGCAAAACACATGCTGCCAAGGATAGCTTTCTGCGCCGCCTCACAAAAGCAAAGCTATAGGTGAAATCGGGGGAATGTGGTTGGGCTCTCAAGAACACCGCGCGAAGCCAAAACAGCCAGCATGTCACTCTGTAAAAACCAACAGCCATCAAAACAGCCATCAAATAAAAATGGCCACCTGCCATCGGCGGCCTAATTCAATGCAAGTGGTTGATTTAGTTGGTGCCCGGAGGGGAACTTGAACCCCCACGGCCTTGCGGCCTGCGGATTTTCGCTCCGCTGCGCAGGAAATGCGGAAAGCGGGTGGTTCGGATGCGCGGCCGTTCACGCAGAATCATAGCGAAAAAGGCGCCCGGCGGGGTGAATTGTCTCAGCCCGTACAATAAAACCGAGAGGTCAATATCCGTGAAGCGCAACAGCATTGTTGTGGTCGCTGTTCTGTTCATTCTGGCTCTTTTTTTCTGGGCGGGCTGGGCCAGCTTCCAGGCTCGCAAGCTGGCCGCCGGACGCGAGCGGGCCGCGGCTACCCAGGGCCAACCTGCCTCCGGCTCAGCCGGGAGCGCGTCGCAGCCGGCGTTCTCGCTCCAGGGCAAGCCGGCGCCCGCGTTCACTCTGGAAGGCCTCGATGGCAGGAAAGTCTCGCTGGCCGACTACAAGGGGAAGGCGCTGATGCTCAACTTCTGGGCTACTTGGTGCGGTCCGTGCAAGATCGAGACTCCCTGGCTGGTTGAGCTTCGCGACAAGTACAAGTCCGGAGGATTCGAGGTTCTGGGCATCTCGGTGGACGACCTCGACCGTGGCAACGCCGAGATCTTCGCCGACCAGAAGCGGGAGATTGCGCACTTCGCTCAGGAGATGCACATCCCCTACCCGGTGCTGGTCGATGGCAATTCGGTCAGCGAGCCGTATGGCGGCCTGGACGAACTGCCCACCTCCTTTTTCGTCAACCGCGATGGAACGGTGGTGGCGATGCAAGTCGGCGTCTCCTCGGAAGACGAGATCGAGGGCAACATCCGCAAGGCGATGGGAATGTAGAAGATTCGTTTGAGCGAGCGGAGGGGTTGCCGGCGGCTGCGGCCCAGTACTACAGCTGTAGATCGAAGATTCCGGAGGGAGCAGGGGGCTTCAGCCCCCTGAAGAACGGGCTAAATATCGGGGCCTTTAGGCCCGGATCAGGGCACTCCGAAGCAAGTACAACCGTAGTACTAGGCGCGGGAGGGAAAATCGAGGATGGCGGGGAGAACGGGAATGCGGCTGGCGGCGGTGGCTCGGATGTGCGGCGCGGCGATGATTTTCGCAGTGGCGCTGGCTCCCGGAGCGGCGCTCGGGCAGGCCGGGCGTTCGCTGACCGGCGGTCCGGAATGGAAAGCCCCAAAAGCCGAGGCCGTGCGCTTTTTGTACCCTGAACAGGTGACCATTCCGGCCGGCAAACCGGCGACGGTCGAGCTGCACTTCCTCGTCGCGCCGGGGGTGCACATCAACTCCCACACGCCCGGCGGGAAATTTCTCATTCCCACCATTCTCTCGATTCCCGCTGGCGAGGGCGTGCGCCTGGAAGAGGCCGGCTATCCGCCGGGGGCGGAGTTCCGGCCGCCGCTCGACCCCAAAACCCGGCTCAGCGTCTACGCAGGCGAGTTCATCATCCGGGTGCGCCTGGTGGCCGCGGCGGGCGATCATCTGGTCGAGGCCAGGCTGCGCTTTTCAGGCTTGCGAGAGCGACACCTGCACGCCGCCCAGGACCATTCCGGTGGCCATGGATGTGATCGGGAAGTGAGCATTGCGCTGCTCCCGCGCCCCGGCCGCATGAACAACTGTCCCGTTTCTGGACTATAATCCGAGCCATAATTCCAAACCCGGAATCTGTGTGTTTCGCACGTCGCATTCCATTGGATTTCGCCCCAATCCCCCCGGATCATAAAAGGCAGGGGATGCCGGAATCGCATCAAGAATACGTGTGAGATACGTGTGAGAATTTGGACTTTTCAGCGGCTTCACGGCGATCCTGCCCCTGGCGGCGGGGAGGGAAAGTCTGTATCCGCGGGCCAGATGAGCCGGCGTGGCGTTTTTTTGACACCGATTTGCAGGCAAACCGGCAAATGGTTGGTTCTGCTGGCTTTGGGGGCGTTGGCGGCGCAGTTTTCCGGTGCTCAGCAGAAGACCGCGGCCGAGCAGGCCAAAGCAGCGGCGCGGCGGCTCAATCTGCCTCCGCAGGTGGTTCAGGCGGAGCGGTTCCTGGCCCGGCGCGGCTGGACGGAAGGCGGCAGCCGGCCTTGGTCGGGGGTCGAATCTCAGCGCCGGAGCACAAACCAGGCCGCGGCCCAGGCTGAGAGCGAGTCCCAAACGCAGGCACAGCCGCAGGCGCAGGCGCTGAGCGGCGCCACCTGGCAGCCGCTGGGCCCCACGGCCGTCCAGTCGCAGAACTTTGGTCTGGTCACCGGACGGATTTCCGCGCTGGCTCTCGACCCTTCGGACTCGACCGGGAACACGCTCTACGTAGGCACCACGGGCGGCGGAGTCTGGAAGTCGCAGAACGCGAACGCGGCCAGCCCGGCCAACATCACGTTCAAGCCTCTCACCGACGACCTCTCGGCGCTCAGCGACGTGATCGACACATCCATCAGCATCGGCGCCGTGAGCGTGCAACCGGGCGGAACGGGCGTGATTCTGGCCGGCACCGGCGACCCGAACGACGCCCTCGATTCCTATTACGG
The DNA here is from genome assembly GCA_963788415.1 of uncultured Acidobacteriaceae bacterium. Taxonomy (GTDB): domain Bacteria; phylum Acidobacteriota; class Terriglobia; order Terriglobales; family Acidobacteriaceae; genus Telmatobacter. Next base: position 8,169 of record CAWBHO010000129.1, read on the forward strand.
CGCGGGAATTCTGCGCTCGACCGACGGCGGCACCACGTGGAGCCTGAAACAGACCACAGCGGACTATTTTGTACAGTTTTGCCGGGGAGGGCTTTGCCGGCTTTGCCTGGGGCAGTGACTTCGAGCATCCAGGCTTGCGGACCCAACGCCGCCAGTTCGAATGTGGTGGTGGCGGCGGTTTCGCAGGCCTAGGAAGGCACGCTGGTGAACGCGGCCTGGCTGGGCAGCAACTCCGGCGCAGCTACGAGGGGCTGTACTACTCCACCGATAGCGGCGCGAACTGGTCGCTGGCGACGATCACGGATGGAACCGGGGCGGACGTCCAGGGGCCGCCGGACTTGTTTGACGCGCCGGACGGCAACGCGGCTACCGCGGTGGTGTGGAATCCGGTGCGGCAGTCTGTTCATTGCGGCGGTGCGCTACCACGGCTACTATCAGTCTTCGGACGGCATAACCTGGACGCGGATGACGCGACCAGCCGGGCGCCGAATCTGACGGCGAGCGCGGGCCTGTGCCCGACCAATCCGGGCATGATCGGCTCGACCGGCTGCCCCATCTTTCGCGGCGCGCTGGCGGTGAATCCCGCGACCGGCGACACCTTTGCCTGGACGGTGGACATCGACAACCAGGACCAGGGGATGTGGCAGGACTCAGTGCGCGGCGAGCGCGGCGCCTGCGCCAGCTCGACGATCGCCTTTGCCCAGCAGTGGAGCACGGCGGCGCTTGAGACGAATACCTCGCTGGGCGCGGCGACGATCGCGAACGGCGACTACAACCTGGCGCTGGCCGCGGTTCCCGTCCGGGCAGGAGACGATCGTTGCTGGCCGGGGCCAACGACCTGTGGAAGACCAGCTGCCCTGTCGCGCAGGGCTGCCGATGGCGCAACACCACCAATTCGACCACCTGCATGAGCGCCGGGGTGGGCGAATACCAGCATGCGCTGGCGTGGAACGCGGCCAATCCGCTGGAGATTTTTGTGGGCAACGACAGCGGGCTGTGGCGCTCGGACGGACGCGAATCGGCGAGAGCACCGGCGCGCCGGAGCCGGTGTGCTCGTCGACCGACGCCTCGCATTTTCAGAATTTGAACGGCAGCCTGGGTTCGCTGGCCGAGGTGGAGAGCATCTCGCAGGCGGGCGCGACGCCTTACACGATGATGGCCGGGCTGGGAGCCAACGGAACGGCGGGCGTGAGCGGCACGAGCGGGCCGACGACCGATTGGCCGGAGATTCTGGGCGGCGAAGGCGGGCCGGTGGCCATCGACCCGGTCAACAGCGACAACTGGTACGTGAACAACGGTGCGGGAGTCTCGATCTATCTGGGCACGCCGCCGGAGGGGAGCACGCCGGGCTCCTTCAGCCCGGTGCTGAACGAGACCACCGACCCGGGGACGGATGTGGTGAAGGATGGGCTGACCATGACGCGCGCCAGCGCCTTTTCTGGTGGACCCGCTCGACCACACGCAGTTGCTGATGGGAACCTGCCGGCTGTGGCGCGGGCCGGCCAACGGCGTGGGCTGGAGCGACGCCAACGCCGTCAGCTCCGATGCTCGACGGAGAGCAGCAGCGTGAATTGCAGCGGCGATGCGCCTGATCCGCTCGATGGATGCCATGGCGCTGCCCGCTTCGGCCGCGCTGCCCTCGGGCGGGGAGATTGTTTACCTGGGGGATGTACGGCTCGGCCAATGGCGGCTCGACGCTGCCCGGGCACGTTTTCAGCCTGACCTATCACTCATCCACAGGCAGCTGGTCTGCGCCGGTGGATCTGACGCTCGATCCGGTCACCAACGACAGCCTGGTCACCGGCGCGTTGAACTACTACGGGCTGGACATTTCCAGCATCTTCATCGATCCGCTGGACACCACCGGGCGGACGGTCTACGTGACCGTGGCGGGGTTGACCAACCCGAACGAAAATGTGCAGACGGTCTACGGCTCGACCAACGGCGGGGCAAGCTGGGAAGATCTGATGGCCAATTTGCCCGCGGCCCCGGCCAACAGCGTGGTGGTGGACCCTGGAAGCTCCAGCACGGTTTACGTCGCCACCGACGCCGGAGTGTATGCGACCCAGCAGCTAAGCTCCTGCGTCAGCGGCTCTTGCTGGGAGCAGCTGGGAAGTGGACTGCCCAACGCGCCCGTGGTTGCACTCAGCGCTCAACCCGCATCCGCCAGCGAACCGAATCTCATCGCCGCCACCTATGGCCGCGGCATCTGGATGACCCCGTTACTGGGCGGCTCCGGGGCCGGTTCGGGGCCCGCCACCGACACCCTCTCGACTACTTCGCTCAGCTTTCCCACGACGACCGACGGGCAGCTTTCGTCGGCAGAGTATGTGACGGTGACCAACAGCGGTTCCGTGGCGCTGACCTCGATCTCCGTTTCGGTGAGCGGCGCATTTCAGCAGACCGATCCCTGCACCGCTACCCTGGCGGCCAACTCAAGCTGCACGATCAGTGTGCAATTCGCGCCCACGTCGCCAGGGGCGCAGAGCGGCGCGCTGACCATTCAGGATGAGCTTCAGACGCAGACCGTCACTCTGGCCGGCACGGGCATCGCTCCGCCGGAGCTGGCTGTGAGCCCAGCGAGCCTGAGCTTTGCGGCGACGGTGGTCCAGTCCACTTCGACTCTGCCGCTGACGGTGACCAACGGCGGCGGCGCTCCGCTGGCCGGTGTGGGCTTTGAGATTTCATCGCAATCCCCGCCGGCCAGCTTCTCGATCGGCTCGACAACCTGCGGCGCGACGCTGACGAACGTGAGCGGCCAGAACAGCTGCACGGTTCAGGTGCTCTTCAACCCGCAAGCCGCGGGCGGGGCCACGGCCTCGCTGGCGGTCTCGGACTCTTCAGGCGTTTCGGCTGTCACCGTGCCGCTTACCGGCACGGGGCTGAGCACGGCGGGGCTCAACGTGAACCTCTCGCAGCTGACGTTTCCCGTCGTCGCGCCCGGCCAATCCAGCCCTTCCCAGACGGTGACCATCACCAACAACAGCCCCCTCGCGGCCAATGGGCTGACGCTCACGGCGACCTCTCCCTTCAGCCTGCTGGCGAACACCTGCGGCTCCAGCCTCGCCGCAGGCGCCTACTGCTCGACCGGGGTGGTCTTTTCGCCCTCCCTCAGCGGGCTGTACGCGGGCACGCTGACCATCGCATCCACCTCGCTGGCGGCCTCGGCCGGGGTCTCGCTCAGCGGCCTGGGCGGTGTCCCGGGAGCGGTCCAGTTCCAGCCCAGCCCGCTCGTTTTCCAGCAGACAGGGGTGGGACTCACCAGCAGCGCCATCCCCGTGACCATCGCCAACCCTGACGGCGTAAACGAGCCTCAGCGGCCTGACCTTCGCGATCTCGACGGGCTTCCGACTGGTGAGCAACGGCTGCCCCTCGACGCTTGCGCCTCTGGCAAGTTGCACAGCCAGCGTCGAATTTGCGCCCGTCAGCGCCGGAGCGCAGAGCGGCAGCCTCACGGTGAGCAGCAGCGCGTTGCCGGGGGGCTCGTTCCTGGCTCTATCGGGCATGGGATTCAGCTTTTCCATGGCTCCTTCCGGCTCCTCCGGCCAGACCATCGCCAACGGCCAAACCGCCGACTACACGCTCATGATCAAGCCGCTGAACGGCTCCCAGGGCGTTTTCACCTTCCAGTGCGGAACGCTGCCTCCGTACTCGTCCTGCACCTTCAATCCCCCCAGCGAGGCCGTGATCGCCAACTCCACCGGCAACGAAGTGGTGGAGATCGCTACCGGGCTCACCCAGACCTCGGCCCGGGCCTCGCGCCCATCGCCGTGGTCCGCTCTTCCGCTGGTTTGCGGCTTGATCTTCGCGCCCTTCGCGCTGAGGCGCCGGTGCAGGGGCTTGCTGCTGATCGCCCTGCTGGCGGTTCTGGTGGGTGGCGTGACCAGTTGCGCCTCCTCGGGCGTCATCGCGGGCGGAACCGTTCCTCAGTCCGGTCCCGGTATTACCCCGGCGGGAACCTACTCGATTCCCATCACCGTGACGGCCAACGGCGTGGCCCAGCAGACCACTCTCACGCTCACCGTCGACTGAGAATCCGCTGTGAACGTACGCGCTGGTGGAAAAATTCACCCCAGGCTCCGAGCTTCAGCGCCGGACCCCGCACCGGTAAGAGTCCTGCGGAGAAACGCTATACTTTATCTTCGGGCTCGGCCGGGGACGCCCGCATCGGACCGTTCGCGAGGCCGGGATGGGAGACAAGCAGGGAATGACCGCCAAAGTCACTGTGGAAGATGTGGAGCGGGTGGCCGAACTGGCCCACCTTGAGCTTGCGCCGGAGGAGACTCCGGGCATGTTGCGCGATCTGAACGCCATTCTGGAGTACGTGGCCGAGTTGAACGAGCTGGACACCTCCGGCGTGGCCCCCCTGGCGCAGGTGGGCGAACTGGCCGGCGAGCTGCCGGGCGTGGCGGACGGGGGAGCGTTGCGCGCCGATTTGCCGATGCCCTCGCTGGACCGCGCGGAGGTTTTGTCGCAGGCGCCGGAGACCGATCAGGCTTTTTTCAAGGTGCCCAAAGTGATCGAGCGCTGAGGCGGCCCGCGGCGAAAACTTCTTCCGCGAGCCAGGGCGCGCGGACGGAGAACCGGCTGAAGAGAGCCGAAAAAAGCCGGCCGGAGGCTGAAACCCAGGCCGGCCAGCCACAGGCTGAAGACCGGGCCGGCCAGCCACAGGCCCAAAGCCAGCAGCAACGAGAGGAAAGATTCCTATGTCCAGCGAAGCCAAATTCGTCTCCAGCGAAGCCAAACCCGCTGAAAGCTTTGTAGAAAAGCCGAAAACCCTGGCCGAACTGCAGGCCGGCATCGCGAGCGGCGCAACCAGGGCAACCGAGCTTGCCGCGCGCTATTACGAACGGATCGAGAAGGTCAATCCGCGCCTGAACGTTTATTTGAGCCTGACCAAAGAGCGCGCGCTGGCGCAGGCAGCGCGGGTGGACGAAATGGCCGCCAAGGGCGACCCGCTTCCGCCGCTGGCGGGCGTTCCGGTGGGCATCAAAGACGTGCTGGTGATGACCGGCGCTCCGGCTACGGCGGGGTCGAAGATCCTGGAGGGTTACCGGCCTCCCTACGACGCCACGGCGGTTTCGCGCCTTGAGGCGGCGGGCGCGGTTCTGCTGGGCAAGCTGAACTGCGATGAGTTCGCCATGGGCTCGTCGAACGAAAATTCAGCCTATGGGCCGGTGCGCAACCCGGTGGACACGGAGCGGGTTCCGGGCGGTTCGAGCGGCGGCGCGGCGGCGGCTGTAGCGGCCAACCTGGCGATGGCCACGCTGGGCTCGGATACGGGCGGCTCCATTCGCCAGCCGGCCAGCTTTTGCGGGGTGGTGGGCGTGCTGCCCACCTACGGCCGCGTCTCGCGCTACGGGCTGATCGCTTTTGCCTCATCGCTCGACCGGGTGGGTCCGTTTGCGGCCAACGTCCGCGACGCCGCCACGATGCTGGGCGTCATCGCCGGCCACGATTCGCACGACGCCACCTGCTCGCCCGCCCCGGTCCCCGACTATGCCGCCGAAAGCGATCAGAGTGCGGAGCGCCTGCGCATCGGCGTGCCCTCGGAATATTTTGGCGAAGGCCTCGATCCGGAAGTGCGCGCCTCGATCGAAGCCGGGATTGACGCCCTCAAAGCCGCCGGCTGCACCGTCAAGCCGGTCTCGCTGCCGCACACCCGCTACGCCATTCCCGTTTACTACCTGATCGCCACGGCCGAGGCCAGCGCCAACCTGGCCCGCTTCGACGGCGTGCGCTACGGCTACCGTTCGCCGGCCTCGGAGACTTTGAGCGCCATGTACTCGCACTCCCGCGACGAGGGCTTCGGCGCCGAGGTCAAGCGGCGCATCCTGCTGGGAACCTACGCGCTGAGCGCGGGCTACTATGACGCCTACTACCTGAAGGCCCAGCAGGTGCGTCGCCTATTGGCCGAGGAATTTCTGCGCGCCTTCGCCGAGGTGGACGCCATCGTCACGCCCACCTCGCCCGTGCCGGCGTTCAAGCTGAATGAGAAGACCGGCGATCCGCTGGCCATGTACCTGGCCGACATCTACACGGTGACGGCCAGCCTGGCGGGCATCTGCGGCGTGAATGTGCCCTGCGGGACGACCAAAGCCGGATTGCCGGTGGGGATGCAGGTGCTGGCCCGGCCCTTTGACGAGGGCACGGCCTTTCGCGTGGCGCGGGCCGTCGAGGCAGCGCAGATTCAGGAGAGGACGGTATGAACAAGGGAGCGAGATTTTGGATTGCAGTTCTGGCGGCGCTGCTGGCAGTCACGCCGGCGGCCCAGTCCGCGCCGCGCAAGGCGAAGGTGCACACGCTGGTTCTCGGGCCGGAGCATAAAGTGCCCTACTCGAAGGCCAGCGACCCGGCGGGTGCGGCCGCGGGTGAAAATTCGTTGAAAGTTCGCGCGCTGTTGGTGGACGGCATTCTGAAGGATTGGACCACTGGCGAGGCCCACGAGGTGACCGGGAGCAGCTTTGTGGTGCAGAGCGCGCTCCGGCTGAACAACTCGCTGCCCGGCGACAAGCAGATCCAGTGGGCCTGGCAGCGTGGTCCGTGGCTGCTGGTGAACCGCCAGACCCGCCACATTCTGGAGATGAAGTTGCCCCGCTTCGACTCCGGCGTGAGCCAGGTGGTCTGGTTCCGCGACTATGGAGCCTATTGCGGCGTCGCCCCGAGCGGCAAGATCCTTTACGCCGTGGTGGCGCAGATTGCGGTGCGCAAGCCGGTGCTGGCCAAGAAACTCTCCGCCTTCGATCCGGAAGGTCATCCGGACCCGGTCTGCGCTCTTGCCGAGTGGCAGCGTGAGCCGCTCGGCGTCACCTTTCATCCCACCGGCGAGCAGGCCGTCCGCTTTGACATTCTTGCCGGTTCGGCCGTTCCTGCCGCCGTTCCTGCCAAGGACCCGGGCGACCAGCCGGCGAGCCCTGCCGCCGCCCCGCGGGCCAATCAGAAATAATACTCCACGGCCGTCCGCCTTGACACGCCCCCGGCTGCGCGTATCTTATCTTTAATTAGGTACTCTCTTGGATTCTTCCCGGAACGGGCTTGGGTAACGCGGTACGGTATCCGGATCAGGGCTGAGAGAGCAGGGTTGTGTCAAACAGGAAGCAGACGGCAGTTGTTGGGTCGCAGGCAGGCTGCGCCCAGGGACTTCGAATCGGTCCCTGGCGAGCGGAAGCGCGACTCGCCTCTCCGAGCGCCGGGGCCGTTCGCAATCCGTGGCCCGGGCCAGTCCGGATCGTTCCCGGAGACAAAAATTTTTCGCGGGCTCCGGCCAGTGCCGGATGCGCGCGCGCCCCGAAGGGTGGCGGAATCTTGCCGCCAGGGGCATGCAAAGGATGAGTGTGGCAACGAGTATTGCTTTGTTGGCGTTTCCCGATATTTCCAAGGGCGGCAGCAGTTTTCCGCTGTTGATGATCGTGCCAATCTTTCTGGCGATGTATTTGATGATGATCCGCCCGCAGAAGAAGCGGCAAAAGCAGTGGCAGGAGATGCTGGCCAACATGAAGGCCGGCGACCGCGTGACCACGGCCGGCGGAGTTCGCGGCGTCATCTTCTCCATCAAGGACGATGCGGTGGTAATCCGCGTGGCCCCGGACAACATCAAGCTGGAAGTGGCCAAAAACGCGATTGCCGCGGTGACCCCCCAGGACTTTTCGTCCGGGACGTAGCTTTGAGGCGCTAGCTTTTAGCTCCTGGCCTTTTCATACGGAGAACAGGTGTTCGCTTTTCCGCGAACAAGCTGAAAGCTGAAAAACTAGAAGCTGGAAGCGGTACTTTGGAACTAGAGAAACGGGACGATGAAGAAGAATCTCAACGGTAAAATTGCCCTGATTGTTGCGGTCCTGGTGATTTGCGTCTACGGCATCTTCGGGGTGCCCTCGGGCTTCTCCGGCCAGGCGTTGATGAATTCGCTGACCAAGCGCATTCATCTTGGCCTGGATCTGCGTGGCGGCGCTCACCTGATTTTGCAGGTCGAGGTCCAGGAAGCGGTCAATGCTGAAACCGACAACACGGTACAGCGGATTCAGCAGGATTTGAAGGCTGCCAACCTGAGCTTTTCGCAGGTCTACAAGCCCAATCCGGCCAAGCCTACGCTCATTTCGGTGGAGGGGGTTTCCCCGGACAAGGCCAGCGAGGTGAGTTCGCTGCTGGAGGGCAAGTACTCGAATGAGTACGACGTAGCCAGCGGCGACACCGCCAATAGCTTCACGCTGGTGATGAAGCCGACGGTCGAAAAAGCACTGGAAAAGAAGACCGATCAGCAGGCCATCGAGGCCATCCGCGACCGCGTGGACGCATTGGGCGTCAGCGAGCCGCAGATTCAGGAGTACGGCCTGGGCGACAACCAGATTCTGGTGGATTTGCCGGGCGTGGAAAACGAGAGCCAGATCGAATCCATCATCCAGGGCACCAACCGGTTGGAGATTCACGCCGTGGTGGGCGGCCCTTACAAGGACGAGCAGGACGGCGATCTCCAGCCTGGGCGGCACCATTCCGCCGGATGAGGAACTGAAGAGTTTTTCCGGAATATCGGATGGAGATTCCTCTTCGGGCAGCGTTTATGTGTTGCAGCGCGCTTCGGTCGTGGCCGGAAATGACTTCCGCTCCGCCGATCCGAGCGTCAATCAGAACACCGGCCAGCGAGAGGTCGACTTCACGCTGACCAATGAGGCCGGCGACCGGTTCTACGACTACACCAGCAAAAACGTGGGCCGCAGCATGGCGGTGGTCATGAACGACCAGGTCAGAGAGGTGGCCACGATTCAGAGCGCCATTCGCGACCGCGGCGAGATCACCGGCAGCTTCTCTCCGGTCGAGGTCGAGGCGCTCTCGAAGCTGCTGCGCACCGGAGCCTTGCCGGCTTCGCTGCATCAGTTGGAAAAGCGGTTTGTGGGCGCGTCCCTGGGCGCTGACTCGATTCGCGAAGGCGTGACGGCGGCCATCGTCGGCGTGCTGCTGGTCATGGCCTTCATGCTTGTCTATTACAAAGGGTCGGGCATCAACGCCGATCTGGCGCTGTTTCTGAACCTGGTAATCCTGCTGGGCTTCATGGGCGTCTCAGGGGCCACGCTGACCCTGCCGGGCATTGCCGGAGTCATTCTCACCATCGGTATGGGCGTGGATTCGAACGTGCTGATCTTCGAGCGCATCCGCGAAGAGGTGCGCGCCGGTAAGGCGCCTTCGGCAGCCATTGACCAGGGCTTTGCCCATGCCTGGACCACGATTTTCGACACCCACGTCACCACCATCGTTTCGGCGGCTATCCTGTTCGTCTTTGGAACGGGACCGGTGAGAGGATTCGCAACCACCCTGACCATCGGTCTGGCGGCCAATCTGTTCACGGCGGTCTTTGTTTCGCGCGTCATCTTCGATGCCCACTTGAACAAGATGAAGGCCGGACAGATGGTGTCGATTTAGAAAGCAGCTTCCAGCTGCCAGCCTCTAGCTTCCAGCTCTTTCGCGGGAACCGGCAAGGTTGGATTCCGCAGAAAGAAAGCTGGAGGCTAGGAGCTGGAAGCGAATAGCTAGGAGAAACAAGTGGAATTCTTTCACAGCGTAAGCGTGAACTGGCTCGGGAAGAAGTGGTACTTCCTGGCCTTTTCGATGATCTTCAGCGTGGCGGGCATCATCTCGATGGGCATGCACTATGCGCGCATCGGCAGCCCGGTGCCGCTGGGCGTGGACTTCAAGGGTGGCACTCAGGTGCAGGTCAGGTTTGCCCAGACGCCGGATACGAATCGCATCCGTCAGGCCATGGCCGCGGCGGGCGTCAAGGATGTCAGCATTCAGGCCATTCATAACCCCGACGAGCCCAGCGGAAACGACGTGCTCATCAGCCTGCCTGAGCAGCAAAACGAGAGCGCTCTCGATGAGGGGCGGCAGGAGATTGTCTCTGCGCTGCAATCGCGCTACGACAATCCTTTCACCGTGCGCAACGTGCAGGTGGTAGGCCCCACGGTGGGCCACCAGTTGGAGAAGCAGGCGGGGTTGGCCACGCTTTATTCGATGGCCGGGATGCTGGTCTACCTCTGGTTCCGCTTTCAGTTGATCTACGGCGTGGCAGCCGTTGTGGCCTGCTTCCATGACACGCTGATTACCCTGGGAGCCTTTGCGCTCACCAACCAGGAGATCAGTCTGACGGTGATTGCGGCCATCTTGACGTTGGTCGGTTACTCGATGAACGATACCATCGTTGTGTTTGACCGCATCCGCGAGAATCTGCGTCTCAGCCGGCGCGAATCGCTGCCCGATCTGGTCAATCGCAGCATCAACCAGACCCTGAGCAGGACGGTGCTGACTTCGGGGCTGACCTTCCTGACGGTTCTCTCTCTTTACGTCTTCGGCGGCCAGGTGCTGCGCGGATTTTCCTTTGCGCTGGTGGTGGGAATCCTGATCGGAACCTACTCTTCGATTGCGGTGGCAGCCCCAATGTTAGTAGCATGGCAAGAGTGGCGTGCACAGCGGGACAAGGCCGCGGCCCTGCCCGCCTCAAAGCGCGCCAGAGGATAGGGGACTACGCTGCGTTGGAGTTTCGCAGACGTTTTGCGGTAAAAGCTCCATTTTGTTCGAGAGAAGCAGTCTATTTTTTGCAGCGTTTCGGCGCTGGGAACATATTCGCTTCTTCTGGTGTCTAATCAGAAGTAAGCAATCATCTGACTTCGAGGCTGGCAATGTTTGAAGATTCCACATTTGAATCCGCGGGCAGAATCAAGAACAAAAGCAAATACTGGATGATGGCGACGTTCACCCTCAATGGTTCCATTTTGCTTTTGCTGATCCTGATTCCGCTGATCTATCCTGAGGCGCTGCCCAAGGCAGTGATGCAGATGGCTTTGGTGGCGCCGCCGCCTCCGCCGCCTCCACCGCCGCCTCCGCCGCCGGCAGTGCATGTGGTCCGTGTGCCGACGCAGATGATGAATAATCAGCTCACTGCGCCCACCCGGATTCCGCACAATATCGTCATGGTGGCCGAGAAGGAAGCGCCCGTGGCTTCCTTCGGAGTGACCGGGTCGGACTTCGGCTCGAACGTAGGCAGCATCTTCGGCGATACGGGGCCCAAGGTGAAGGCTGCTGCTCCGAAGAAGATCAACATATCGGGCGGCGTCATGGTGGGCAACCTGATCCAGAAGACCCAGCCCATGTACCCGGCCATCGCCAAGGCGGCCCGCATTCAGGGCACGGTGGTTTTGCAGGCTACGATTTCCAAGACCGGAACCATCGAAAACCTGCGCGTCGTCAGCGGTCCGGCCATGTTGGAGGAAAGCGCTCTCAACGCGGTGCGCACCTGGCGCTACAGACCCTACCTGCTCAATGGTGAGCCGGTGGAAGTGGAGACCACGGTGAACGTGATCTTCACTCTGGGCGATTGAGGAAAGTTTCTGGTTCTTCCGCCTTGTTGGGGAAGGGCATGCTTTTGACCTGAATGCGCAACCGGTAAGAGCCGCATTCCCAGCCACCGCAAGGCACTCGCAATTCACAAGAAAACGCATCAGGAGGAACGATTCAGTGATTTCCGCTCAACTCATACACGCCGCTTCGCACATGGCCTCCCATCTGGCATTCATCCTCGATGACGATCAGACGGTCAACTTCAGCCCCATGGGACTCTGGGGGCACATGGGATGGCCGGTACGGTTCATCGCCATCGTCCTCTTCATCGAGTCGATCTGGTCTCTGGCCGTGATGATCGACCGCTACCTTTACTTCGCCGCCGCCCGCAAGCAATCGCGCGAATTCGCGCCCAAGGTGGCCGGCGCCCTGAAGGACAGCAAGCTCGAAGAAGCGATCAAGATCGCCGACCGCAGCAAGAAGTCCCACCTGGCCGAGGTTGTGACGGCCGGTTTGCAGGAGTTTCGCGTCACCGGCGGCGCGGCCACCGAGGATACCATCGCCAGTTCGGGCCGCGCGCTGGAGCGGGCCGAGGCCATCGTTCATGCCAAGCTGAAGAGGGGCCTTGCGGTTCTGGCCACCATCGGCGCCACCGCTCCGTTCGTCGGACTGCTGGGCACCGTCATCGGCATTCTGCACGCCTTCCAGCAGATCGCCACCCAGAAGACCTCGGGCATCGGCGCGGTTGCCGGCGGCATCTCGGAGGCTCTGGTCACCACGGCCTTCGGTCTGCTCGTTGCTATCCCGGCCGTCATGGCCTTCAACTATTTCACGGGACGTGTCGAGTCGTTCGACGTGGAGATGGACAACTCCTCCAGCGAGCTGGTCGACTACTTCATCAAGCAGAGCCACAGGCGCTAAGCGAGGCGCCTCGCGGCGAGAGCGGGAAGCTGCGGCGGGCGGGAGAGCGAAAGTTCTCTTCCGCCCGCCGGTTCCAACCGCGCTCGGGCGGGCGGGTCGCGCAGGCAAGGCCGGAAGCCATCGGAAAAAATTCTTTAGCCAACGGAGCCCTCACAATGGGAATCGCGGTTCGCAACGAAGGCAGTAAGGTCAACTCGAATATCAACGTCACCCCCATGGTGGATGTGATGCTGGTGCTGTTGATCATCTTCATGGTCATCACCCCCATGCTGCAGAACAAGGTGTCGATCGAAATGGCCAAGGTGGACAACCCTATCGCCATGCCGGACGCCGACAAGGAAGACGCCATCGTGGTCGCTATTACTCGCGATGGAGGCGTGTTCCTGGGGCAGAACAAGACCTCCGACGATGCGCTGGGCGCTCAGGTTCGCGAGCGGCTGTCCGACAAGCCGGGCAAGACGATCTTCATCCGCGCCGACGCGCGCGCGCAGTACCGGGCGGTGGAAGACGCCATCGACGCGGTGCGCACCGCTGGAGTGGAAGACGTAGGATTGCTGGTGCAGAAGAAGGGAAACGATCTCGCTGGCGGCGAGTAAGCTGCCCGGCGCTGTTCCTTTAACGATTTCGAGCAAACGAGGAGTTTTTAGTCATGTCAATGTCAATGGGAAGCTCGGGAAGCATGTCCGACATCAATGTCACCCCGATGATCGACATTCTTCTGGTGCTGCTGATCATCTTCATGGTCATCGTGCCGGTTACGCCCAAGGGCCTGAATGCTCTGGTGCCTCAGCCGCCCAAGAATCCGCAGCAGCCGCCTCCACAGAGCGACCGTACGATCGTTGTGCAAATTCTGTATCGCCCCGGCTCAGCTCCGGCATACAAGATCAACGACACCGACGTGACCAAGGGCGAGTTGCTCCCGCGGCTTACCGATATCTACTCCAATCGCGCCGAGCGCGTCATGTTCATCAAGGGCGACGACGATGTGGACTTCCGCTATGTGGCCGATGTGATCGATATTGGCCGCGCCGCCAACGTGGATCATATCGGGCTGATGACGCCCAAGATTCAAGCCGGTCAGTAGCGGGCGGTTTTGAAGCCGTTTTTCCGGAAGAGAAATGATCGCGGAAGCTATCGGCGCCGGATGTTGAGCAGGGGCAAGGCTGTGGTGGCGACAAGCGTTCAAATTTTGGTTCTGGCCTGGGTGTCTCCCGCCCGCGGCTAGCCGTACTTGAGATTCCAGGTTTGGGGCCGTTTGGCGCTCGCCTGAAGGAAAAGGATACGAAGATGAATGGACCCGCACGATTTACCGCGCTCGCGGTGGTTTTGGCCGGTATGGCTTTTTCCATGAGCGGGTGCAACCGCCTTGAAGCCCGCGACCAGTTGAACAAGGGCGTGGAAGCGTACAAGGGCGCCCATTATGAAGAAGCCATCGGGCACTTTCAGAAGGCTACGGAACTTGATCCGAACCTGCCCATGGCGAAGAGTTATCTGGCCACGGCGATGGCACAGGACGTGGTGCCTGGACTCAATACGCCGGAGAATCTGAGAAACGCACAGCAGGCCATCAGCATCTTTGAGGATGTTCTCAAGCAGGATCCGGACGACGTAAACAGCATGAAGCAGATTGGCGCCATTTATTACAGCGTCAAGAAGCTGGACGAAGCCAAGCAATGGCAGAAGAAGGTTTTGGCCCTGCACCCCAAGGATGCGGAGGCGGCCTACTGGATCGGCATGATTGACTGGACCCAGGCGCATGAAAATGTCTTGGCGGCGCTGCTTCCGGCCGGGGTGGACGACGACGGCAACGGAAACGCAAAGGCTCCTAAAAAGGTGATGGAGCAGATCAAGGAAGAGAATACCCCCTTGGTCGATGAGGGGTTGAAATACCTCACCCTGGCGGTGGACAACAAGCCGAATTACGACGACGCCATGGCCTATATGAACCTGATCTACCGGCGCAAGGCAGATTTGGATTGGAACGATCCCGCTGCCCGCAAGCAGGATCTCGCTCTCGCCGATGAATGGCGCGCCAAGGCAATGGGGGCTCGCAAGGCCAACGAAGAGAAGAAGAATCAGGGTCCGGGAGGAATCACGATGGACTCGAACGGCAATCTGAAATAAGGGCAGCCCTCTTTCAGTAACAACAACGGCTCCCGCCAGAAGCGGGAGCCGTTGTGTATCAGCCGGAGCTTTCGCCTTCGATCGAGCGGCTCGGCACCCTGAGGTTCCTGTCGGCTGAGCACCTTGAGGTTCCTGTGCCTCCGTTGTGCCGGATTCAAATCCCCGAAATAGGGTTCTGATCCGGGCCTGCATACTCGGTTTCTTGAGCTGCTTTTCGCGGGGGTTGAAGCATTCTGCTGCTGTCCGCAATCGCGACCGATGAGGACCGTGCAGAGCAACGGGAGAAGCGCTCCCCGGGGGGCAAGCCCGCTGATTGGCGGGCTTTTACGGCGCAACTGCAGCCGTGCCCCACGCAGAGGCTCCGCACCGGGAGCAAATCTTCTCTGACCGCGCCGCTTCAAGACGGCGAAACCGTCTGCTGGAGGCAAAGGGCTGTCCGGCGCGTCCTATTGCGCGTACTTCTTGAGAATCTGCTCGGCAAAGTAATTGTGAATTTTGGCGTCGTCGTGAAGCACTTCGAAATAGGCGTTCTTGAGCAGTTGCGCCTCGCCGTCGCGAAGGCCCTGGCGGATGGCCTGCTGCACGCGCGGATCGTTCAATTCGCGCTGGCCGGCCGGCTCCCGCTCGATCAATTTGTAGATGGCGTAACCAACGATCCGGCGGCTGGGCCCGGCGTTCTGGTAGACGGGAATCACGCTGGTGATCTCGCCCGGCTTGAGCTTGCTGACGGCGTTGAAAACGTCCGGATCGCCGTGCAATTGAGACTCCGGAATGAAGCCCATGTCGCCGCCATTCGAGGCCGTGTTGGGGTTTTCCGAAAAGTTCATGGCCAGGGCTCCGAAGTCCTCGCCGCTCTCCAGGCGGTTGTACAGCGCCTGGATCTTCTTCCCGGCGTCGGCCTCGCCGGCGGCCTTGTTGTTCTGCAGGTTGCCGGTCTGCTGCGCGGGCATGGTCGTGACCGCAATCTGCGCCAGGTGGTACTGCGGTTCGATCAGGTTAAACTCTGATTTGTGCGCCGCATAGTAGTCGCTGATCTGCGCCTGGGTGATATTGATCTTCGACTCGATCTCTTTGTTCAGCAGCTTGGTCTTGGTCAGCGAGCGGCGAATGTCGCGGCGCAGATCGTCCACCGTGATGTTGCGCTCCTTGAGCTGCTTATCCCATTCTTCCTGCGTGTAGGGCGCCTTCATCTCGGTCAGCTTGGCGTTGACGTCCTCGTCGCTGGCGGCCAGTTTGAGCTTGCTGGCGCGCTGCCAGAGAATCTCGTCCTCGATCATCTGGCGCAGAATGTTGAGGCGGACAATATCGGCCTGCTCGGGGGTGGGCACTTGCTGGCTGTCGCCGATGCTGGCCGCGTAGTACTTGTCCAGGTCGGAGCGCAGGATGTCCTTGCCATTCACGGTCGCCATCACGTCTGGAGCGGGCGGCCTGTGACAGCCGCTCAGGGCGGCCAACAATGTTCCACAGCAGGCAACAAGAACAGCGATACGGAAAGGGGTGCGGCAAAAACGTTGAATCTGCAACCTGGCATCTCCTGTGAGAACCTGAAGAACCCACTCGTCAAGAATAAATCCCCGAACCGGCGCGTTGATGCTCAATTTGGCCGGTACGACCGCCATTTGCCTCTTCGCAGCATCCCAAGCGCGGCGGGTGAGCAAAGGAGCTGCGGAGAGCTACTTGCCGGCCCTGGAAGGCGGCACAGGCGCAGGCGGATGCGGCTCGAGCGGGGGTTGCACTCCGGCGGCCCGCAGCGCCCGGTCGATCACCAGCCACACCTGGCTCTGGGGCAGTGCGCCGCCGATGCGTTCGCCCTCGATAAACAATGCGGGCGTTCCATCCACGCCCAGCGACTCGGCTTCCTTCATCGAGGCGCGAATCTGGGTTTCGTCCTGTTTGGCCAGGCAGGCGTCGAGCCGGCCGGCGTCGAGTTTGCCCAGCATGGCCTGTTGGCGGGCGATGCGGTCCAGCGCGGCAAAGCTGGCGCTGCTCCCGTCGCCGATCTCCTCGCCGTGGGAGTGAACATAGTCCACATAATCCCAGTACACCGGGGCGCTCTCGGCAGCCAGGCAGTTGGCGTCCACGGCGGCGTGCATGGCCCAGGGGTGAATCTCCACCAGCGGGTAATCCTTGTAGATAAAGCGCACCTTGTCCCCGTAGTGCTCTAGAGTGGCGGGAAAGAGCGTGTGGTGCATGCGAGCGCAGAAAGGGCATTCGAGATCGTCGAAGTTGATGACCGTGACCTTGGCTGCCGGATTGCCGCGAATGGGGCGGCCGCTCACGTCGATGGAGAAGGCTGGATTACTGCTCAGATCGAACTTCTCCAGGCGGGCCAGCGTTTTGCCGTCGGTGGAGAGAAGAAAATCCACCACCGAATGCTTGGCGCCGAGATCGAGCGTGACGGGCAGCTTGTCATAGCCCGGAATCTGGCTCGGCTGGCGGGCTCCGATGGTCACGTTGTAATCCTGCGGCACATTGAACTGAGAGCGGACCATGACCTCGATGCGGCGGTTCAGTCCCGGGTCTTGCTCGCTCGGCGAAAGTGATTGGGCTTTGCAGCCCACGGTCATGCCCAAAGCGAGCAGGCAGGCCAGAAAATGAATACGCGACAAAGGTGAGTCCTCTCAAAAAGGATAACGCAGCGAGGCCAAATGCGTTGCGGCCTCGCTCGCCAGCTGCGAGGCCCAGACTGCGGGCGCGAAAAAACCGGGCCAGCGCACAAAGTGGAAATCTCCGCATACAGACTTGCCGAGAATCCAGTTTGGACTGGAATCCGCTCTTGAAAGCAAGAAACTCAGGCAATTTTGCGGCATTTACGCGACCACTGAGATGATCCGCTGAGGCAAAGCCGGGCTTTGCGGACCACTTCCTAATACACCGGCGGGAGAGTGGGGTCGGGGAAGGCCGAGTTGGCGCGCCGAATGTCGCCCACCGCGCCGAAGTTGGCCAGCGTGAAGCTGTAGAGGTACTGGGTCTCGTTGCGGGCCGAGCCGAGGTCGAAGCGGCGGTAGCCAACCGAGAGGCCGCAGCAATTCCAGTTGTAAACGGCCTGCACCATGGCGTATTGCAGTTCGCCCTGGGTAAAATCGTACCCGCTGTTGGCGGCCAGGTTGAAGCCGCTGCCGGAGGCCTTGCCGATGGTCAGAAACGGCTGCACCTGCTGGCTTTTGGTGATGGAGACGGTGCTGCCGTTGTCGCTCAGCGCGTTCAGCATCGCATGGCCCACGCCGACCGTGGTGCGGCCCCAGCTATAGCCGGCAAAAAGGTTGTCGGCGTCCAGGCGCCCGGCCTTGGGGTCGTAGTCCATATCCCACTGGATGCGCAGGTTGCCGATGGCCTCGAAGCGCAAACGCGAGGTGATGGGCGAGAGATTGCGCGGGGAGGCGAGGAAGGCCGCGCCGCTCAGATCCAGAGTGGAGTCGAAGACGTTGCGCCGGTTGGCGATCAGCGCTCCGCCAAAGTTGGGGTCGATGTAGAGCTTCTGCGCAATCTGCCAGCTGGCCCACTCGCGCGGCGCCTGGGCCGGGCATTCCTTTGCTCCAGCTTGCCCGTCCTCTGCGGCGCAGGGGCCGGGCCGCAGGGGGCGCAGATAAAAGCGCTGGGTCAGCGAGTAGCCCACTTCGTTGGTGTCGGTGGCGATGTCGGTGGTGTCAAACAGCAGTGTGTTGCGCTCGTCGGCGCCGATGCCGGTCACATAGCGATAGGTGATCTCCGGCTCGATGACGTGGCGCAGCTCGCGGTTCCAGCGGGTGAGCGTGAAATCCCTCTCCAAGGCCGGCGCGCGCAGGTCCACCGAAGCTTCAAAATCGGTTCGGTCGAGCGGCTCGTGGCTGATGGTCGGAATGCCGCCGCCGGCGCCGGTAAGGTCAGGAGTCTGGCTGATGGTATACGAGGTGACGCGCAGCGCGGCCTCGGGAACCACGCTCCAGCCGTCCGCCACCAGCGGCAGCGAGAGATGCGGATAGAAGTCGATGCGGCCCACGTTGCGGGCGTGGAAGCCGGGTTCGGCGCGGCCCAGATAGCCCAGCGACGATCCCAAGCCCCAGTAGAGCGGCGAGCGGCCCAGCGGACGGTCCAGCACGTCGAAGCGCAGGCTGGGCAGATGAAGAATCTTCGCCTCGTCGCCGTTGGCGGAGCTGGCAAAGGTCTCAAAGCGGTCCAGCGAGGCGGAGGGAACGAAGCCCTTGTGCGCGTGGGTGAGCGAGACGTCGCTCTTCACCTCGGAGTTGACTGCCTGGGAGTAGTTGTCGTTGAAGACCAGCCGGTAAACGTAGCACGACAGGTATTCCACATTGCCGGCCAGGCGCGTCTCTGAGCTGAGATCCTTGCGGCCCTCGGCATTGATGTCCATGCCGCCCTGATTGACAGCCCCGGCGCTGGTTGGCTGGGCAAGGCAGTCGGCCGCCGGGGGCGATGTGGGCGCCGGCACAAAGCCGCGGTCGAAGAGGGCATTCAAGCGTACGGTCAGGTGATCGAGCCCTGGGCCTCTGTAGCGGAAGTCGCCGTTCGGCGCCCAGCCTCGTTTGCTGTAATACTCCGAGCCGGCGATCATGTCCATGCTGCGGTTGATCGCCCAGTAGAATTGCTCGCCAAACGTGTAGCCCTTGATCGACGATCCCGTGCTGACGACCGGGATCAGAAACCCGCTCTCCCTGCCCGTTTCATCTACCGGATGGCGAAGGTAGGGCAGGTAAAAGACGGGCACGCCGAGAAACTTGAAGAGCATATTGGCCGAAGAGGCCGTGCCGTTCTCCAGTTTGATGGTGCGGGAGAGCAACTGCCAGTCCGGCCGCGGCAGCCGGCAGTTGGTCATCGTTCCGTCGACGATCCTGTATTGGCCCTCGCCGGTCTCGATCAGAACCCTGCCGGTAAAGAGGAACGGATTGGTGGTCGAATAGACCGTCGCGCGGCCAAAGGTGCGCACGCCCTGCGGAGCCGTGCACGTTGAAAAAGCGCGCGGTATGTGCATTCAGCCGCATCTCGCCTCGGGAAGCATGGATGAGCACGTCGTTGGGACCGCCGGCGAGCTCGATGTTGCCCTCCGCCTCCAGTTCCGTGGTGGACTGGTGGTAGACGACCTTGTCGGCGTGCAGAACGTAATTGCGATAGTGGACCACCACCCCGCCCGTGAGCGTCCAGGTGTCGCCCACGCGGGTCTGGTTCTGCGCCTCCCATTGCACGGGTACGCCGGTTGCGGGCGCCGCTTCAGGCTGGGCGACGGGCAGAATCTCCTGGCCGGGATCGTCCGGCAAAGCGGAGGAAAGCTCCACGGCGGGGCCGCCTAGACTGCTGTTACCGGCCGCCGGGGGCTGGGGCACGCCCGTCCGGACTCCGTCCTGCTCAGCCGGAAGTGCCGCATTGGTCAACGTCTGCCCCTGAAGTTGCAGGTGACAGAGGAGCAGGATCGTGATAAACCATAAATTGCGAGGACGCATTCCGGGACCAAGGTCAGCATAGCAAAACAGGCTGCCTTCGGTGGGACGCACGCCGCGCAGCTCTGGCCGCAGACAAAATTCGGTTGTTTTCGACCGCGCTCGGATTTCCCAATCCGCGTGAGCGTCTGTGTATTTTCGCGAGCCTCCCTTCTTTCTTCAAAACAACGTCCGAGAGCCCTGTTGCAGGGGCTGCGAGGACCGGACCAGCCGCCATTGGGCGCCATAAACGGCACCGGGGGCGCGCCAGAAGGGAAACTTGAACCTTGAACTCATTGCCCACCGGTCAGCCCAATTCCTCCTCGGCTTGGAAGCAGGAAGTCAACCGGCGCCTTGCCGCGCACCAAAGCCGCAGAGGCTGGTCCGCGGAAAAATCAGCCCAACCGGTTCAGTCCCGGGTGGCCGCCGGCAGTCGCGCCGCCCAGGCCGCCGCCCGCGTGGCCGCGCGCTATGCTCATGCCCCCAGCTATAGCCAGATGCAGGCTGCCGAGGCCCTCCACCCAAGCCCGCAAAAGCAGGAGCCGAAGCCACTTCTCGAGCTCGTGGGCCGGGCTGCGAAGGATGGAGAGCCGGCTGCCGCTTCGGTCCAGCCTGCCGCCTCTGCCGGATCTGGCGCGACAATTCTGCCTGCCACTCCAGCCGCGCCCGACGCGTCTGTCGATCAGGACGAGTCTGCCATCCTTGCCGAATCCGCAGCTCCGGACTGGCTCCAGGCCTCGGAGAGCGAATATCCTTCCATCGCCTGGGAGCCGGATTCCGCCCTGCGCCTCGCTCCCGGCCTTTCTTACCGCACACTGCAGAAGGCGGAAGATCTTTCGTTCTCGGGCTCGGGCGGGTGGGAGCCCACAGCCTCAGCCGGGATTCCCGGGGGCAGCGAGTCCATCGAGTCCATCGAGCCCGTCGAGCCGGACCTGCCCATCCAGGCGAATCTTATCGAGTTTCCACGCGAACTGGTCGCCACGCGCAAAATGCGTCCGCGGCTGCTCGATGGGCCGCTCACCGATCTTGGCGCAGGGAGGCAGTTGAGCATCTTCGAGGTCGATCCCGGCGCGCTCTCCACCCAGCCCGAGCCAGCCGGCTCCGCGCCGGCCGAGGCATGGCCCGCGCTGGAGTGGCAGGGGCTCGAAATCGAGACGCAATCGCGGGAAGAGGCAGGGTTTCAGCCGGCGGAGCAGACCCGGGAGACGCAGCCCGCGCTGCAATTGGCGCCCATCGGGCAGCGGCTGATGGCGGCCCTGGTGGATGGTGCGCTCATTGTCGGAGCCTTCCTGGGAGCGGCTCTGTTGGCCCTGTCTCATGTCGCCCGCCCGCCTTCGGCGAAACCTGTGGAATGCGGTGCGTTTGCGGCGCTCGTGCTTGTCGGCCTGCTCTATCAGGCGTTCTTTCTTATCTTGACCGGGGCCACGCCGGGCATGAAGTACGCCGGCATCTCGCTGTGCTCGTTCGACGGCCTGTGCCCCACACGGGCGCAGTTGCGCAGCCGTCTGGGCGCGCTGCTGCTGTCTGTGCTGCCACTGGGCTTGGGCATTGCCTGGGTTCTATTGGACGACGACCGCCTGAGCTGGCACGACCGGCTCTCGCAGACCTACCCGCGGGCGAACTGAGACGCCAGGCAGTGTGTGGAGCGGCGGCAGCCTTTGAGTTCCCGGCGATCGAACTTCGAGCGAGGGGAGCGCGAGTCTGGGTATAGCTGCCGCCTGGCTGGTCTGAAATGCGCGTCCGCTCTTGAGGCGCGCACAAACTTGATTCGCAGAGTTTTTGTTATTTGATGAACGTGCGGAAGTAAGCGACCGAAGCGTTGATTTGTGCGTCGGTCAACTCGCTTTTGAACCCCTGCATTCTGCCCACGCCCGTCCGGGTAACGTCGATCATCTTCGCTTTGCTCATCTCCCGGACTGAAGGATCGGTGACCGGCTTGACCTTCATGATCTTGCCGATTCCCGAGTTGGCAAGGCCCGCGGGACCATGGCAGTTCATGCATTTGGCTTTGTAGATTGCTTCCCCGGAGGACTGGGCGAAGCACACAGCACAGGCTAACGATGCAATCATGGCTAGCTCTGCACTTGCTCGAAGGATCTTGTTCATGGAAATACTCCTGTGTGGACTTTCGCAAAGGTTATGAGTGCGCGGTCCGCAGAACGGACTGCTTGGCCGGCTGGCTCTTGCTGGCGAATCGTGCGCCCGCCTGCCGGTTACCTTCCAGGTGGAACTGGCGGATCATGCCGTCCAGGTCGCTGGCCAGCGAGGCCAGATTCTTGAGAGCCTCGACGGCTTCCTCGGCGCCCTGCGCGTTTTCGACCGAAAGCTGCGAGATGTGGCCGGCGGATTCGGAAATTTCGCCCGATGCCGAGGTCTGCTCGGTGGCCGCCGTGGCGATAAGATTGATCTGGTTCTCCACTTCCCTGGATGACTCGATGATGGCCTCCAGGCTCCTGCGGGCGCGGTCGGTTTCTCCCATCCCGGTTTGCACCGCCGAGTGGCTCTGCTGCATCACCAGCAAGGTCTCGCGGGTCTCGTCCTGGATGCTGCGGATGGTGCCGGCAATCTCTTCGGTCGCGCTCTTGGTGCGCTCGGCCAGGCGGCGAACCTCGCCGGCGACGACGGCAAATCCGCGCCCATGCTCGCCGGCGCGGGCCGCCTCGATGGCCGCGTTCAGCGCCAGCAGGTTGGTCTGCTCGCTGATCTCCTGAATCACGCTCACCACCTTGCCAATCTCCTCGGAGCGCTGGGACAGCGAGGCCATCTTTTCCGAAACGGTGCTGGTGGCCGCGGCAATCTTCTCCATGGTTGCGGCCGCGGCCTGCATCACCGCACCGCCCTGGTTGGCGGTCTCGGCCGAAGCGCGGCTGGCGGCTGCGGCTCCTTCGGCGTTGTGGCTGATCTCGCCGATGGTCGCGGTCATCTCCTGCGCCGCGGCCGCGATCTGGTTGGTCTTGCTGGACTGGGCGTTGGCGTTGCCGGCGGCCTGAACGGAGCGGGCGCTCATCTCGGTGGTAGCCGAAGAAAGCGTCTCCGCGCTTTGGGCCACGGACTGCAAAACACTGCGCATCGAACTGACGCTGGTATTCAGCGCGACCGCTAGACGGCCCATCTCGTCGCTTCCGGTCTCATCCACGCTGGCCGTCAAATCCTTCTCCGCCACACGCTCGAGCGCGGCCGTCGCCGCCTCTAGCGGAGGTGCAATCAGCTTGGTCAGAATGAAGCCGGTCAGAGCACAAAGCAGCACAATCAGCCCCGTTGCCGCAACGCCGATCCAGGTGGCGCGAACGCTGTCCCGCGATACCTCCGTGGACTCCTGGGTACCGGCCCTCGCATTGAGGCTAAGATCGTCCGTGATCCCCGCCTGCAAGCCGTTGAACGAGGCCAGCGTCGACTTGGCCAACAGCAGATTCAGCGCGTCGCCGGTCTTCGAGGCCGCCAGCAGGGCGACGGCTCGATTGCTTATATCTACGTATTGCGCAAACGCGGCAGAGAATTTCTGATAGAGTTCGCGCTCTCCCGGATAGCTGACCATCGGTTCGTAGCGCTTGACGGCCTCTTGATAGTCGGCAATCGCTTTCTCGCGCTTGGCGGAGTTCGTCGCCGCACACTCCGGCGCCATGCACAGCAGCAGGTCCAGATCTTCGCGCCGCAGTAGGCTGGCATCCGAACGAATTTCCCCCAGCACTAGCACAGAAGGGAAGCTGTCTTCGCTTACGTCCACGCTGCGGACAGAGACACGGTGGAAGGCAAGGAAGGTGTAAATGCCCAGCAGAATGCAAAGACCGCACACGATGCCGAAGGCGACGATAAATTTGCGGGAGATGGGAAGATTTCGTAGCCAATTCATGCGGGTAAACCTTTCCGGGAACGTCTTGTGCATTTCATCGGCGAAATGCCGCTGCTCTTGAATGTTTTTGCCTGGCGGGGAGACTTGCGGCTGCCTTTCAAGTGGCATTTTGGAACTGGAGCACAAGCCTTGCCGCGGCTGCGCATTGACTCACCCGCGCCCGCGCCGTAGGCTCATACCATGGAGTTCAAGGTTAGCGAGCTGGAACGGGAGCCCATCGATTTCGACCTGGAACTGGCTCCGGGGGCGGTGGATTTTGGCCAGGAGGCCGAGCAGCAGGGGCCTCTCAAGGCCAGCGGCCGGGCCGAGGTGCTGCACGAGCATCGCGGTCCCAGGGACATCGTGGCCGATATTCGGCTTGTGGGCCGCCTGGCGGGCAACTTTCAGGTGCCCTGCGCGCGCTGCGTAGAGCCGGTCAACATTCCGGTCGAGGCCGATTTCGACCTCATCTTCCGGCCCACGGTGGCCGACGCCGATGTTCCGGAGCGGTCCATTACTGCGCCGGAGACCGAAATCGGGTATTATCTAAAAGACAGCCTTGCGCTTGAAGACGTGCTGCGCGAGCAGGTGCTTTTGTCCCTGCCGCTCAGAACCCTCTGCAAGCCGGACTGCAAGGGACTTTGTCCGCGCTGCGGCATCAACCGCAACAGCCAGGTCTGTTCCTGCGATGTGGGTCCGAGCGACCCCCGCTGGGAAGCCTTGGCGGGTCTTCGCAGCCGGATCGAGTCCAACGAAGAAAGCCCCAAGAGAAATTGAGGGTGCTTCAAGCTCATGCCGGAAGGCAGACAGGGTTTCGCGCGGCCTGAAGGCGGCGGGAATCGGCTTGGATGACCTGAAGCGGGCCGAGAAACGAAAGGAATTCTTGTCATGCCGAATCCGAAAAGGCGCCATTCGACGCGCCGTACCGCAATCCGCCGCTCGCACGATTTTCTGACCGCTGTGGGCCTGTCCGAGTGCCCCAACTGCCACGAGAAGAAGCTGCCCCATCGCGCCTGCCCCAAGTGCGGAGCCTACAAGGGCCACGCCGTGCTGGACATCAAGGAAGCCGCCAAGTAGCTTCAGTGCCTATGCTCATCGACATCGCGCTTGACGCCGTAGGCACCGACAAAGCTCCGGAAGCGGAGATTCGCGGGGCGATCCTCGCCTGTAGGGCTCTGCCCGTGCGGGTCCACCTGGTTGGGCCCGAGGCGGAGCTGCGCGATCTTCTGGACGAACACCTGGAAAACGAAGACCTGCCCATCGTCATTCACCATGCCTCGGAACGCATCGGCATGGAGGAGAAGGCGGCCCACGCGGTGCGGACCAAGAAAGACAGCTCCATGCGCGTGGGGCTGAAAATGGTGCGCGAGGGAGCCGCGGCGGGCTTTGTGACGGCCGGCAATACCGGCGCGGCCATGGCCACGGCCAAGATGGTTCTGGGCGCTTTGCCCGGCGTCGACCGGCCGGCCTTGGCCACCCCCATGCCCAGCTCGACGGGAAATCCATGCGTGCTGCTGGACGTGGGCGCGAATGTGGACTGCAAGCCGCACAATCTCGAACAATTTGCCGTCATGGGCGAGATTTATGCCCGCAGCGTGCTCAAGATCGATTCGCCGCGCGTCGGATTGCTGTCGATCGGCGAGGAAGAGAGCAAGGGCAACGACCTCACCCGCGAGGCCTTTCCGCTGCTCAAGGCGCTGCCCATCCGCTTCATCGGCAATGTCGAGGGGCGCGACATCTTCTCGGGGCTGGCCGATGTGATCGTCTGCGACGGATTTGTGGGCAACGTGGCGCTGAAGACCAGCGAGGGCGTGGGCCGGTTCGTGCGCGATGTGCTGCGCGAGTCGCTCACCCGCACGGTCACCGCGCAGGTGGGCGCGCTGCTCTCGCGCAAGGCCTTCAACGAGTTCCGCCGCCGCCTGGATTATCGAGAATATGGCGGTGCGCCACTGCTGGGGGTGCGCGGCGTGTGCATCATCGGCCACGGTTCCTCGAACGACCGCGCCATCTTCAACGGCATTCGCGTGGCCTACGAGTCCGCCAAGGCCGGCACCAGCCAGCGCATCGAGGCCGAACTTGCCAGCCACGCCCGGAGCGCCGCCGCAGCGGAGGGCACCGCTGCTGGTCCCGCAGCAGAAGCCAGCGCCGTTCCCAGCGCGGCCATCCAATAGGCACCGAGACCCGGATGCCTGCCGACTCCAAGCCCCTACCAGCCTTCGACGCTTCCGTGCCTGCTTTTGACGTTTTTGTATTGGACCTGCTGGCCTGCCCGGCTTGCCACGGCGAGCTTTCCCTTGCCGCCGCCGTTGGCCACGAGGCGGTGCGGCTGGTGTGCGCCGAATGCAACCGCGTCTACCCGATTGTGGATGGAATTCCGGTGCTGATCGCCGGGCGTGAAAAACCCTGAATAGCGCGGGGATTGGCGCAAGTTCGCCCAAAGAGTGGCCAAATTGCCCCAAAAGAGATCGACTCGCAAGCCTGCACGAGCCGGGTTGGAGAACTTCAGTCTGAAATGATCGACAACGAAGGAAAGGCTGCGCTATAGAGCCGCAGATCGAAGGTGAGAAGGGAATAGCCGCGAACCAGCGCATGAGCGCCAATCAGAAAATCCGCCAGAATGCGGCGCGGATAACTTCCATTCTCCGATCGCCTGCGCTGAACATAGCCCTGGTAAGCTTTTCCGGCCTCACGCCAGGCCCTTTCGTCGACCGTCCAGTCGATCAAAATCCCGGTATCTCGAAAGAACTCATTCAGGCCGATTTCAGTCCTGTTCGGGTCGCCCATCAACTCCGCATAGACGGGCGCGGAGACAACCAGTCCGCCTTGTTTTCGGGCCTGGTCGAGCAAGATTGCAGCAGTGCCACTCGATGGATCATCCCGGCCCCAGAGCGCGACGAGGATGTTCGAATCAATCGAGGTCGTCATGCGAGGTCGTCATGGCCGCGCATCTCCCGGAAAAACGCGACGATCGCTTCCCGGCCCTGGCCTTCGATAGGGAATCCAGTTCCGATTCCCCGCCATTTTTCAAAGGGATTTTCGTCTCCGTCCCTGACCAGGTGAATGCCATCCTCCTGCTGCTCAAATCGGACCCGATCGCCGGTTTTTACGCCCAGGGATCTGCGAATCTCCACGGGAACGGTGATCTGCCCCTTGCTGGTGAGCTTGGCGCGGAAGGATCGCACAGGAACGGATTTTGCAGAAGTGGCCATGGCAGTCGACTCCTTACGCATTCGACTATACTCCTTACCTTTCCAGCTTCCAAGTTGGACTAGAGAATGCAGGTTCGGCAGCGCTACCGCCGGTAAACGAACGGCAGCGCAATCCGCAGGGCGTGCGGTCTGCCGCCAGGCGGCTTACTCGTACTTGAGCGATTCCACCGGGTTCATCTGCGCGGCGCGGTTGGCGGGGACGGTGCCGAAGATCACGCCGACCAGGGTGGCCGCGGTCAGGGCGATGAGCACCGACCAGCCCGAGACCGGCAGTTGATAGTCGGTGAACAGGCGGATGGAAAGGGGCACCGCCAGCCCCACCAGCGTGCCCACAATGCCGCCCGAGAGCGAGATGATGATGGCCTCGGCCAGAAACTGGAGCTTGATCTCGCGGTAGGTGGCGCCCATGGCCTTGCGAATGCCGATCTCGCGGATACGGGAGCGCACGTTGGCCAGCATGATATTCATGATGCCCACTCCGCCCACCGCCAGGGTGACGGCGGCCACCAGCACCAGGACGGCGGTCAGCGCGTTGGCGATCTTGGCGGCCATGGCCAGAATTCCTTCAGGGTTTGCGTCTGGTAGATCGAGCCGGGGCGGTGGCGCGCCTGGACAATGCGCTTGATCTCCATGGCCGCGTCAGGCACCTCGTCCATCGAGCGCATGGAGAAGTAAATCTGCTTCACGTTGTCGGTTCCGGTGAAGTAGCGGGCCACCGAATAGGGAATCAGGATGGTCTGGTCCTGGATCTCCGAGTTGCCGAAGTCGTCCACGCTCTGCTTGAAGACGCCGATGATGGTGAACGGGAATGCCGATGATCTCAAAGCTCTGGCCGACGGCCGCATCCGAGCTGCCGAAGCGGTCGTGCGCGAATTTTTCCGAGACCACGGCGCACTTGAGGTGGGCCGTGTCGTCCTCTTCGTCCAGAAAACGGCCCACGGGCACCAGCAGGTTGCGAATCTGCTGGTATTGAGGACTGACGCCCAGAACCAGCGTATCCTTCACCACTCCCGCAGCCAAAGCTGATGCGGGCGTGCATGTCCACCACCGGCGAAGAGTACATCACGCCGGGTAGTTGCTGGAGCACGGCCTTCTCGTCTTCGCGGGTGAGCGAGTCGTTGAAGGCCGTGTGCTCGGTGCCCGCGGCGCCGCTCGCCCGCGTATCCAAGCTCCACCGAGTTGGTCTCGATCTTCTGCAGTTCCTGGAGGATGTATTGCTTGCCGGTCAGCCCGATGGTGACCACCAGGATGACCGAGGCGGTGCCGATGACCATGCCCAGCGCGGCCAGCGCAAAGCGGGCCTTGCTCGAGCGAAAGCTGTCCACGGCCAGCTTCATGATCTCGCTGAACACCATGGTTCGGCGGGCGCTCAGAAGGGTCTGCTCAAAGGAGCTTTTGCGGTCTTGATCGGTGGGATTCATCGATTCCTTCTGAAGCAGATGCGCGGGCTGCCCTTGCAGCTTCTTTAACCTTCCGCTTTCTTCGGTCGAGGAAACAAGCTGAGGCGCGCCGGCGAGATCTCCCGCGCAGCCCCTGCAGATAGCTTACCCCTCGCGGCGTCGCGAGCTCACAAAAGACGACCCCGGCCGAGGCCGGGGTCGTCGGGCGCCCGAAGCGCAGCGTCCTCGAAGCTACCCAGGAGCTAGGCCTTGGCCACGACGCGGCCCACTTCTTTCAGCCGGGCGGCCTTGCCGCGCAGTCCGCGCAGGTAGAACAGCTTGGCGCGGCGCACCTTGTAGCTGCGAATCTTCTCGATCTTGTCGACGACCTTGGAGTTGAACGGGAAGATGCGCTCGACGCCCTGGCCAAAGCTCATCTTGCGCACGGTAAACGTCCCCTGGGGGCCGCGGTTGATGGCGATGACCAGACCTTCAAACGCCTGCAAGCGTTCCTTGTCGCCTTCTTTGATCTTTACCTGGACGCGAATCTGGTCGCCGGGGACGAACTCGGGGAGATCGGTACGCTTGAGTTTGTCAGCCAAGCGCTGCATTACGGGATGAATGGACATAGGTGTTTTCCTGCTCTTGGACTCAGAATTTCCAGTTTACTACAAGTTGACGCCTTTGCGCCGGGCAACAGACGCTATAGTTACTCCTATGGACGAGAAACGTGAACTGCTGCGTCATGCGCTTGCCACTCTGGCCTATCGCGCCGTGCGTGCTTTGGAAGGCGCGCCCGATCATTTTGCCGGATTTGCCGCCGCCGGACGCATGCCGGTGCAGATTCTGGCGCACATGGGCGACCTGATCGACTGGACGCTGAGCGCGGCCATCGGGCAGGAGCGCTGGCAGGCCACGCAGCCGCGCGTCTGGGGCGAAGAACAGCAGAGGTTCTTCCAGTCGCTGCAGACGCTGGACGCATTCCTGGCCTCCGATGCGCCGCTGCGCGCTCCGGTCGAGCAGTTGTTCCACGGGCCCATCGCCGATGCGCTCACCCACGTGGGCCAGTTGGCCATGCTGCGCCGCTTGGCCGGCAGCCCGACGCGCGGGGAAAGCTTCTATGTGGCCGACATCAAGGCGGGCCAGGTGGGCGCCGAGCAGCCGGCGGCGGTCAAGCCCTTCAAGGCGCGCTGACGCCTGTCATTCGCACCTCCGCCGCCCGCGCGAAAGTGAGTAACAGGCTCCAGGGTTCCGAGCGCAGGCTTGGCTGCGGCCTCCGGTTCCGGCGCGCGCTCCTTCGCCCGGCGAGCGCACGAATTTTTCAGCCTATATCATCGGTTTATATGCGCTTTGAGATCATCACCATCTTTCCCGGTTTCTTTTCCGGCATCTTCGAGAACGGGATTCTGCGCCGGGCGCTGGCCGAGGAGCGGGTGACCGTGGGGGTGCACGATCTGCGCGCCTTCACCCACGACCGGCACCGCACGGTGGACGACCGGCCCTTTGGCGGGGGCGAAGGGATGGTGCTCAAGCCCGAGCCGCTGGGCGAGGCGCTGGCCTCGCTGGGGATCGCGCCCAAGGCGGAACGGCTGGCTGCACAGCAGGCTCAGGACGAACCAGTCTCAGCTCAGGAAGAACGAGTCTCAGCCCAGGACGAACCAGTCTCAGAGAAGGGTACGGGCTTGAGCCCATACATTGACGCAGCCAATGAACCACGGGCTTTAGCCCCCGAGGGAAACTTCTCGGTACAACCTGCCACGCGTAGCCGCGTCATTCTGCTTTCGGCGCAGGGGCGGCCCTTTACCCAGGCTTTGGCGCGGGAACTGGCCGCCGAAGAGCGCGTGGTGCTGGTTTGCGGCCGTTACGAGGGGGTGGACGAGCGCATCAACCAGCTCTATTGCGACATGGAGCTTTCCATCGGCGACTATGTGCTGAGCGGGGGCGAACTGGCCGCCGCCGTGGTGATAGACGCCACCATGCGCCTGCTGCCCGGCGTGCTGGGCAACGAGGCCTCTGGCGAGTTTGAGAGCTTTGGCGTGGCCGATGCCGAGATTGCGTCGCCGAAGACGGCGTTCCGCGCTCGCAGCACGGCGCCGGGGGCCTGCTCGACTATCCGCACTACACGCGCCCCGCCGAGTTTGGCGGCCTGCGCGTTCCCGAGGCGCTGCTCAACGGCGACCATCGCCAGATTCGCCGCTGGCGCCGCGAGCAGCAGTTGCGCAAGACCCTGGCCAACCGGCCCGATCTGCTCGAGGGGGCGACGCTCAGCAAGGAGGACCGCAAGTTATTGGATGCGATCCGCCATGAACCCGCCCAGCAACTCGACCAGCAGCCCGGCTTCAAACTCCGCCAGGAGCCCGGCCGGACGGCGGACTAGAAACCAGAACTGAAGAGCTCGTTCACAATGCGCGACCCACGCGGCGATGCAGGCGACCGGGCCGGTGGATGCACGCACGTTTTGGAGCGGCCGGCGGCAAATTGGCGCAATCTGGCTCACCGTTCAAGCCCAATGGCGGTTAGAATCGTCTGTACAGCAGGCAGAGCTGCTCCCACCGGCTGCCTGCGGTCGGTTTCGGCTCTCCGGTGTGAAGTTGTTTCACCCGCCAGGCGCGGCCCACGATGCATGGAATCTTCAGGATGATGACAAGAAAACCCCGTTTGCTGCTCCTCTGGCTGATTGTTGCCGCCGCACTTGTCTTTCTTCCGGCAGCCATGCTCGCCCGCGCCCAGGCTCGTGGTCAGAGCGGGCTTGAAAGCACGGGCGCGAAAGTTCCTGCGCAGGCCCGCCCGGTCAAGGCTCCATCTGCCAGCCCGATCGAGCTGGCTCCGGCCAAGAGTGCGCCGGCCGCTTCGACCACAGCGGGAAAGGCGGGTAAAGAGGCCGCGCCGTCGAATCGCGCTCAGGCTTACTATCACCTGGGGCTGGCCAGCATCGCCGAAGAAGAGGCCTCGACCGGGGACCATCCGGAACAGGCGACCAGGGCGATCGAGGAGTACAAGCTGGCGCTGGACGCCGATCCGGCTTCGCCGCAGTTGAACGACGGCCTGGCCGAGCTTTATTTCAACCTGGGCCGCACAGCCGATGCGGAAAGCGTGGCGGGCGAACTGCTCAAACGCGACCCCGGCAACATGGACGCGCACCGGTTGCTGGGGCGCATCTACCTGCGCGAACTGAGCGAGGGGCAAAATGCCCCGTCCTCAGTCTCGCCCCCCGGCAATCTGCTGGACCAGGCGATCGCGGAATACGTGAAGATCGTCTCCCTGCGCCCCCAGAGTGTCGAGGATCGCATGGTCCTGGGCCAGCTCTACACCGTCCGGCACGACCAGAAAAAGGCGGAAGAACAGTTCAAAATCGCCCAGGAGATTGAGCCCGATTCAGAGGAAGTGGTGCTCAACCTGGCCCACCTCTATGCCGACAGCGGCGACATTGCGCAGGAGGCCAAGGTCATCGCGGCGGTTCCGGTCGAGCGGCGTACGCCCAAGATGGAAGATGCGCTGGGCGAGGCTTATGGACAGTTGAAGCAGAACAAGCAGGCCATCGCGGCCTTCGAGCGCGCCTCCACCCTCGAGCCCGGCAATCCGCAGATCCTGGACGCGCTGGCCGAGGCCTTGCTCAACGACAACCAACTCGACGAGGCGCTCAAGTACTTTCAGAAGCTGGTCGCGGCTGATCCGGAGAACGCCGACGCGCTGGTTCACATCGGCGAGATTCAGCGCCGCCAGGGGAAGTACGAAGATGCCCTGGCCACTGTCCGCAGTGCGCTTCAGAAGGACCCCGGCAACCTGGAAGCAGGCTACAACGAAGGGCTGCTGCTGGACGTGCTGGGCCGCTTCGACCAGGCTGTCCAGGTCTTTCAGAAGATGGTGGATATGACCTCGCACGCCAACGGCGCCTACACGGCCGAGGAGAAGAACAATCGCGGCATCTTCCTGGAGCGGCTGGGAGCGGTCTATCAGGAGCAGAACAAGACCGCAGATGCCGTGGCCGCTTACCAGAAGATGATCGACATGGGTGGCGAGACGGCCGTGCACGGCTATCAGTTGCAGTCCGACGCCTATCACACGGCCCTGCAGTTCGACAAAGCGGTCGAAGTGGCGCGCCAGGCGGTTGCGGCCAACCCCAACAATCTCGACCTGAAGCTGATGCTGGCCGGGGAACTGGGCGACGCGGGCAAGACCGACGAGGGGTTGGCCATGGCCAGGGGGCTGTTGACGGCCGACGCCAGCAAGAGCGACCAGCGCACGGTCTTGATGGCGCTGGGCCAGATGGACATCCGCGCCCACCTCTGGAAGGATGCCGAGGATGCCTTCGACAAGGCCGAGCCGCTGACGGCCAAGTCCGAGGACCGCGCCTACCTGCTCTTTTTGCGAGGCGAACTGGCCGATCGGCAGAAGCGCACCGGGCAGGCCGAGCAGCTCTTCCGCCAGGCGCTCGAACTGGATCCGTCGAACGCCCTGACGCTCAACTACCTGGGCTACATGATGGCCGACAAGGACATCCGGCTGCCCGAGGCCCTCCAACTGATTCGCAAGGCCGTCGATCTGGACCCCATGAACGGGGCCTATCTGGATTCGCTCGGCTGGGCCTACTATAAGATGGGCATGTACGATCTGGCCGAAGAGAACATGAGCCAGGCCGTCCAGCGCGATCCGGCCGACCCGACCGTCCACGACCACCTCGGCGACCTTTACGAGAAAACCGGGCGCATCCGCCAGGCCACCGCGCAGTGGGAGCTTTCGCTTTCCGAGTTCGCCAAGGCGGCGCCGGCCGACGTGGAGCCCGCCGAAGTGGCCAGGCTGCACAAGAAGCTGGACAGCGCCCGCCTGAAGCTGGCCAGGGAAGACGATCTGCTCGGCCTGCACAAGCCGCAGGAGCGGTGAGCGCCGAGGGCGAAAATCCGGACCTGCGAGGAGCTAGCGGCCCGTGGTGAAAGTCTGGTCTTGAAAGGGCACGACTTGAGTCGTGCCGTAAACGCAATAAAACAAACGCGGGCTTTGGCCCCTGAGGGACGGTTTCGAGCATTTTCGACTTTCACTTGAGACCCTGAACAGAGGGCCAGTTAGTTTACGATGCGGTACGTCTGTTCGGCTTGTGATCCCGGACACAATTTCAGGAAGATTGCAGCGAGAAAATCAAAGAGTTGGGCCTGCCGGTCATCTGATGCGCGGGCCAGGAGAGACAAATCGATGAGTGATCTAGCGCCGCTGGCAGAATCCGTTGCCGTTGATCCGTTGGTCGAACATCCCGCCGACTATCACGTTTTTCACAAGTTTCTCGACCGCTGCAAGCCGTTGCCGGCCATCACCACCGCAGTTGTCTGGCCGCTTTCGGATGTGGCGCTCAGCGGCACCGTGGAAGCGTCCGTCGAGGGTCTGATCCAGCCTACCCTGATCGGCGATGAAGCCCAGATCAAGGCTCTGGCCGCCAAGCTGGGCCTCGACGTCAGCCCCTATGCTTTCCTCCAGGCCGACACGGAGCGGAAGGCAGCCGAGGCGGGCGTGGCACTGTGCCGCTCGGGCGGCGCGCAGGCCATGATGAAGGGCAGCCTGCACACCGACGAACTGATGAAGGCGGCCATGAAGAGCGACACCGGGCTGCGCACCTCGCGCCGCATCAGCCATGTTTTCGTGATGGATACGCCGGCCTATGCGCGCACCCTGCTGATCACCGATGCGGCCATCAACATCGAGCCCGAACTGGAAGACAAGATTCACATCGTGCAGAACGCCATCGATCTGGCTCATGCACTGGGCATACCCGAGCCCAAGGTGGCGCTGCTGTCGGCGGTCGAAACGGTGAACCCCAAGATCAAGTCCACGCTGGATGCGGCGGCGCTGTGCAAGATGGCCGATCGCGGCCAGATCACCGGCGGTATCCTCGACGGGCCGCTGGCCTTCGACACCGCGGTCAGCGTGAAGGCCGCCAAGATCAAGGGGCTGGTTTCGCCGGTTACCGGCATGGCTGACATTCTGGTGGTGCCCGATCTCGAAAGCGGAAATATGCTGGCCAAGCAGCTTGAGTACCTGGGCGGAGCGGAGCTGGCCGGCATCGTGCTCGGCGCGCGCGTCCCGGTCATCCTCACCAGCCGCGCGGATTCTGCCGAGACCCGGCTTACCAGCTGCGCCGTGGCCGTGCTGTTGCACTACGCCAGCCATCCACACCCGACGATCAAGGGAATCTATAACAAGATTTGCGGATGAATCGGGGAAGATGGGAACGGATGGAAGCGGCCGCTCTGTGCAAGAGTTCACGGGGCGGCCTTTTTCATGGAGCTCGAATCCCGGCAATTTTTGCGGGATTCCCGCTTTTGCTGCTTCAAAAGGCTGCACCGGCGTCATTCGATCTGGAATCAGTCAGAAAATTCCAGGGATCGGCCTTGAAAATCGCGCCTTCCGCCGGCACGCCTCCGCAAACCCCGCTGGAATCCAATGTGTACCCCTTTACCCAGCCCACTGCGCCGGGCGCAGGCGTTCGCGTGCCGTTCCGGGGCTGCCTGGGTGGCCGTGCGCGCCGGCTTGAGACAAAAGCTGTCGCAGGTGAAGAAAATGCTGTGGATGACTGCCCAATGCAAGGTAAACTTTGAGATAGTTTTTCGTCAGTTCTTCAACGTTTGCTAAAGGTCGCCCGATTTTTCTCCGAAGAAGAGGGCATAGCGGCGGGGAGGGCCTCGCCTTGCGGATTTCGGGCCGGGAGGCGGTCTGGCGGATCTGCTTATGCGCTTTCAGTTCATTTGTTTCCGAGCAATGAAACGGAAGTTCGCCAGGGCTGGAAAGGGTTGAGATGCCGAATCAAGCCGAAGCCAATCTCATGGCCTTGCTCGATAGCAGCGACGACCTGATCTGGTCGGTCGACCCGGATTTCCGGCTGACCGCCTTCAACCGGGCATTGGCGGAGCATTGCCGAATCAATTTTCACGTCCAGCTTGCGGTCGGGATGCGCGTCGAGGATTTTCTGCCGCCGGACGGGGCGGCAGCCTGGACGCGATATTATGCGCGCGTGGTTGCCGAAGGCCCTTATCGGATGGAGTGCTTCCTGACCGATGGCCGTATCTTCGAGGTGGCCTTCAACCCCATCGCCGTCGCCTGGCAAGCAGCCGGCATCTCGGTCTTCGGCAAGGATATTACCGGGCTCAAGCAGTCCGCCAAGGCGCTTGAAGAAAGCGAAGCCCGTTTTCGCAGATTTTTTGAAAACAACGGCTCGGTCATGCTCATTCTCGACCCGGCCAGCGGAGCGATTCTGGGCGCCAATCGGGCGGCCTCGGAGTATTACGGCTATTCGGCAAATCAGTTGACGGGTATGCCGATCGACCGGATCAACGTCCTGCCCGCGCAAGAGGTTTTTCGCCTGCGCCGGACTGCGCTGCTCAAAGAGCGCACGCATTTCAACTTTCGTCATCGGCTGGCCTCCGGGGAAGAGCGCGACGTCGAGGTCTATTCGTCTCCCGTCCATACGGACGGCAGGACGGTGCTGTTTTCCATCGTATATGACGTCACCGAGCGCGAGCGGGCCGAGCAGGCGCGCCGGGAGAGCGAGGAATCTCTGCGGGAGTCGCAGGAAGCCGCCTCGCTCGGAACCTATGTGCTCGACATTTCCACCGGGATTTGGACGAGTTCGGAGGTGCTCGATGCGGTCTTCGGCATCGGCTCGGATTATCCGCACGATGTGGCCGGGTGGGCAGGCCTGATTCATCCCGATGACCGGGCCAGGATGACCAGCTATTTTGCAGACGAGGTTGCCGGCAAGCGGAAACCCTTCGAGAGCGAGTACCGCATCGTCCGGCAATCGGACGGGGCAGTGCGCTGGGTTCTTGGATTGGGCAAGATCAGCTTCGATGCCCAGGGAAACCCTCTCAAGATGCGCGGCGTGATTCAGGACATCACCGAGCGCAAGCTTGCCGAGATGCGGATGCAGGAGAGCGAGCAACGCTATCGCGCCACCTTCGAGCAGGCCGCGGTGGGCATCGTGCATACCGCGCTCGATGGCAGTATCCTGAGGTGCAACCGGTGCTTCGCCGATTATCTCGGCTATTCTCCTGAAGAAATCGCCGAACTCACCTTCATGCGGGTTACGCATCCCGAGGATCTGGCCGCCAGCACGGAGGCGTTCAAGCAGATCGTGAGCGGCGCCACGCCCTCGGCAAGATTTGAAAAGCGCTTTCTCCGCAAGGACGGCAGTCTGACCTGGGCAAAGGTGACGGTCTCGGTTCAGCAGGATGCCGGGGGGCGTGCGCTTCACCTGCTCACCATCGTCGAGGACATCAACGCCCGCAAGCAGGCCGAGGAACTGCTGGGGGTGGCCATGGAGGCTCTGCGGGCGAGCGAGGCGCGCTACCGCACCGCCTTTCAGACCAGCCTCGACGCGGTCAACATCAACCGCCTGAGCGATGGAGAGTATATCGACTGCAATCAGGCATTTCTCGATGTCTCGGGGTACACGCGGGAAGAAGTTGTGGGACGATCTTCGCTGGAACTCAACATCTGGGCCGACCCCCGCGACCGGCAGACGATGGTGAACATGGTTCTCCAGAATTCAATCTGCCGCAATTTCGAGGCCCAGTTCAGGAAACGGAACGGAGATGTCTTCTGGGGACAGATGTCGGCCTCGGTGATGGAGATTGACGGCGTGGACTGCATTCTATCGATCACCCGGGATATTTCCCCCGCCAAGGACGCGGAAAACACCATCCGGAATCTGGCTTTTTACGATCCGCTGACGGGACTTCCCAACCGCCGCCTGCTCTTCGACCGGCTGCACCGGTCCATGTCCGCCAATGTCCAGGGAAGCCGCTCTCAGGCGCTGCTGTTGATCGATCTGGATCATTTCAGGCTCTTGAACGAGACTTTCGGCTATCAAGCCGGCGGCCATCTGCTTCAGGAAGTCGCCCGGCGCATCACCGCCTGTGTCACCGAAGAAGACACTGTGGCGCGGGCGGGCGGCAATGAGTATGGCGTCCTGCTCGACGGCCTGAGCGAAGTGGCCGAGCAGGCCGTGGCTCAGGCCGAGTCTGCCGCCGAGAAGATTCTGGCCGCGATTGGCCAGCCATATATGCTGGGCAAGCGCGAATGCCTCTTGAGCACCAGCATCGGGGTCACCGTCTTCGGACAGCGGCGCAGCGGCCCGGATGAGATCCTGCAGCAGGCCGATGATCGCCCTGCATCAGGCCAAGGCCGCGGGTGGCAACACCATACGCTTCTTTTCCCCCGCTCTGCAGGCCGCCGTCAATGCCCGCGCCGCGCTCGATGAGGATCTGCGCCAGGCAATCAAGAAAGAGCAGTTTCTGCTTTACTACCAGCCCCAGGTGGAGCGGTGGCCGCTTGACGGGCGTCGAGGCGCTGATTCGCTGGAACCATCCTCGGCGCGGCATTGTACCGCCGGGCGAGTTCATTCCTCTGGCCGAGGAGACCGGCCTGATTCTGCCTCTGGGAGATTGGGTGCTGGAGGCAGCCTGCGTGCAGATTGCCTCGTGGGCGGGCCGGGAGGAAATGGCCGATCTCGACAGTGGCCGTCAATATCAGCGCCATGCAGTTCCGCCAGCCGGAGTTTGTCGAACAGGTGCTGGCCGCGCTCGACCGCACCGGGGCCAATCCCGAAAAACCTCAAGCTGGAACTCACCGAGAGCATGCTGGTGGAGAATATCGAGGAGGTCATCGCCAAGATGACCGAACTCAAGTCGCATGGCCTGCAGCTTCTCGCTGGACGACTTTGGCACCGGCTACTCCTCGCTGGCCTACCTCAAGCGCCTGCCCCTGGACCAGTTGAAGATCGACCGGGCCTTCGTGCGCGACATGCTGGTGGACGCCACCAGCGGCGCCATTGCCCAGACCATCATTTCGCTGGGCCGGGCCATGGGCTTGTCGGTGATCGCCGAGGGCGTGGAAACCGAAGAGCAGCGGGACTTCCTGGCCGGGCTCGGCTGCCACTGCCTTCCAGGGCTACCTGTTCAGCCGCCCGCTGCCGCTGGAGGAGTTCGAGGCCTTCCGTCAGACGAACGCCGAAAATCCCGTCCATCCGCGCAGCAGCATGTCCCGCTTGCTAGGGTGGCATTTGATCTCACTACGCAAGCAAAATCGGCGAGGGTGGGGACCCGGACTCTATACCAGGGAGGCTTTAACTTCACTTCCCAAAAAACATCCCTCAGAACTAAAGGTTTTGATCTGCGGAAGTTGCCGACTAAGCGTGCAAAACAATGAGTTTTTCCGCAGCCTGTCAGTCGAGCCGTAAAGTTGCAAGATGCGCGCTTTAGCCCTGAAGGATGGTTTTCCCTCTTTGCCGCCAAAAATCCCTCTTGACCCAGTTCTGTTGCCCACAGCCTCCCTGAGGCGAGAAGTTCTTGCCCGCACGCGACAGCTCTTTCCTGCTTTTCTCAATCCATCGACAAGCTCAACTGGTGGCGCACATCGGCGCCGCGAATCCAGAAGATGACGTCGGTGGCGATATTCGAGGCGTGGTCGGCGATCCGTTCCAGGTTCTTGGCGACCAGGATTCCGTTCATCGCCTGCTGGGTGACGGCGGGCTTCTCCTCGATGAGCTGCAGCAGGTCGGCGTGGGCGCGGCGGTTCATGCGGTCGATCTCGTCGTCCATCTCGCGCACCTCTTCGGCCAGCCGCGCGTCGCCCTCCAGCAGCGATTGCAGCGCCGAGCGGATCATGCGGCCGGCAAACTCGCCCATGGCGGCAAAATCCACCGGCAGATCGACCTCCTCGCGCTTCATGATCTCCTTGGTGCGGCGGGCAATGCCCATCGACTGGTCGCCGATCCGCTCCAGGTCGCCGTTGATCTTGATCACCGCCAGGATGAAGCGCAGATCGATGGCCATGGGCTGCTCCTTGGCCAGCAGTTCATAGGCCATCTCGTCCAGCTCGCGCTGCGCGGTGTTGATGGCCGCTTCATTCTGCTTGACGTACTTGCACAGGCCCTTGTCGCGCTGCAGGTAGGCGTCCACCGCGGACTCGACCGCCTGCTGCGACAGGGCCGCCATGGCCAGGAGCTTGTCCTTGAGTTCGGCGAGTTGCTGTTGAAAGTGAATGCGCGGCAAGACAGTTCTCCCTCTACCGATTGTGCATCATTGAATGTTACCAGCAGACGAATTTTACAGGGCGCACCAGAACGGTCACGCCGGGCCGGCCATGTTTTCCCGTCCGGCACCGGCGTCAGGCGGCGTCATCGGCTAGGCTATCAGCATGGACTCTGTGCGCTCTCTTCAAACTTCCATGCTCAGCTTCAATCCAGCCGAGTGCCAACAACGTCAGAATTACAAGTTGATGACCGGCATCATCGTGCCGCGCCCGATTGCGCTGGTATCGACCATGAGCCGGGACGGCGTGGCCAATCTGGCACCCTTCAGCTTCTTCTCCGGGGTGGGTTCGGCTCCACCCACGGTGCTGTTCTGCCCGGCGCTGCGTGCCTCGGAGCCGGATGGGCCCGGCGCAAAGAAGGATACCTTGCGCAACGTCGAGGAAACGGGCGAGTTCGTCATCAACGTGGTGAGCGAAGCGATGGCCGCGGGGGTCAACGCCTCCTCGACCGAGGCGCCGCCGGAGGTGGATGAGTTTCCCCTCTCCGGGTTCACGCCGGTTGCCAGCCAGGTTGTCCGCCCCTATCGCGTCTCTGAGTCGCCCGCCCAGATGGAGTGCAAGCTACTGCAGGTCATTTACACCGGCCATGCCCCCGCCAGCGGCGTCATCGTCCTGGGCGAGGTGGTCCGCTTTCATGTCCGCGAGGATCTGGTCGAGAACTTCCGCGTCGACCCGGCGGGTCTGGACGCCATCGGCCGCATGGCCGGCAATACCTGGGTTCGTACCCGCGACCGCATTGAGATTGCCCGCCCCAAATAAACCTCTTTCTTTTTCCGCTCAGTTCCGAGTAAAATTTTCGTGCATCGGCGAAGTTCGATGGAAAACAGGCAGTTCATGGGCGCGTCGAAACAAAAGAGCGGGGCAGGCCTTCGAAGTAGTTCGCGGCGGGCGGCGCGGAGCCTGGCGGCGGGGCTTCTGTTCGCGGCTGTGGCGCAGTCGGTCTGCTACGGCTCCGGAACCATGGGAAAGGCGCGGACGATGGACTTGACCAGTGCGGATTTCGCGGGCGGCTGGATTCCGAATAAATTTACCTGCCACGGAGCGGAACTCTCACCGCAACTGGCCTGGAGCGCGCCCCCCGCCGGCACGCAAAGCTTCGCTCTCATCGTCACCGACCCGGACGCGCCCGGCCGGATCTTCACGCATTGGACGCTCTACGATCTGCCCGCCGAAACGCGGGCGCTCTCTGAAGGGCTGCCCGCAGAAGGCCAACTGGCCAACGGCGCGCGCCAGGGCCGCAACGATTTTGGCCGCATCGGCTATGGCGGCCCCTGCCCTCCCGGAAATACGGCGCACCACTACGTCTTCAAGCTCTATGCGCTGAATGAAAAGTTGAATCTTCCGCCCGGCGCGACGCGAGGCCAGATCGAGAGCGCGATGCAAAGTCATGTTCTGGCCTGCGGCGAGTTGACCGCCCTCTATCGGTATTAAAACCTGTTCCATTCGTTTCAAAACGCCCCGGTCGGACCGGCCAACCGGGCTCTCGGGATGCTTGGGCGAGCGACACTTTGTCTCTCCAGCCACGCCGGCGACTCTGCTTGCCGGGCCTGCGCGCGCTTGACCGTGAGCCGGGGACAGGGGTGGTTCCCGGTTCGCTCCGACCGGTAAAGCAAGACCCGCTCCGCGGAGTTTTTCACCCGATCCAAGCCGGCAATCATCGAGTCGTTTCGCGCCTGGCGCGCCCGCGGCCTGCCGCATCGCGCCAGGAGCGTTGATCGATCCACGTCCGGTCATGCGCTGGCCCTGAATGAAATCAATGCCTTGGTCTTGAATGAATCAGATAAGAGCGGAACTTGACAAAAAGGGGCTATGGGTGTCACTTTTGCGAACTGAGGAAGAGGGGCTTAGCGCGCGCCGTACCACATTCCGGGCCCGCTGTAAATCTTTAGTCAAAAACAGAAAGACCAGTTGTGCCGGGATTCCTGCTGAGGCGGCCCTGCAATTCGGGCTGATGCGGACAGTGTCATTTTCAAAAATTTTTCTTTGGAGAAACGTATGAGCGATTCCGACTCCCAAGGGGCCTCGAGGCTTCCCAAGGGATTACTTCCGGCAATGTGGGGCCAGTGGTTCGGTTTCATGTTGGATTCCTACGATATGGGTCTTGTCGTGGTGATGGCGCCGATCTTGACCAAAATCTTCACCTCCGGCAAGGGCAGCGCGGCTTGGCAGTATACCGTTATCCTGCTTACTTACTCGATGACCATGGCAGCCCGGCCCTTGGGATCGGCGATCTTCGGCCATTTCGCCGACAAGCTCGGAAGAAGAATGCTGTTGATCGTCACCATGTCCGGCGTGGGCGTCTGTTCTTTGCTGGCGGCGTTTCTGCCCACTTATGCCAGTATCGGCCCGGCGGCGTGGTTTCTGCTTGCCCTGCTCCGGCTGGTGATGGGCGTCTTCTTTGGCGGAGAATACGCCGCAGGCCATACCTTCGCCATCGAGTTTTCTCCGAATAAAATCCGCGGGCGTGTGGGAGGGTTCGTCCAGTCGGGCTTTCCCTTTGGCTATGTTCTTGGCGCCGCGGTGGTCGCAATTTTAAGCTCCACTCTGGGAAAGGCCGACATGCTCATCGTCGGATGGCGCTATTGTTTCGCCACGGGCATCTTCCCGGTGTTTGCGGGGCTGGGGATTCTCTACTTTACGCGCGAATCTCCCCTCTACCAGAAGGCGCATGAGAAGGGAGATATGGATAAGTCTCCGTTTTTCAGCCTCTTCAAGCCTCCCGCCCTGTGGAACTTTCTACAGGTCTTCTTCCTGATGTGCGGCCTGTTCCTCACCGACTACGCCATCTACGGCTATTTGCCCAAGATTTTGACGCGCGGCGGCAAGGGCTTCGACACGACGACCTTCGCCTGGATCTATGGCTTCGCCTTGTTCCTCGCCTTCCTTGGATATATCGCCTACGGATGGGTCTCCGATTACGTGGGCAGAAGAAAACTGACCCTGATCTACTGTCCCATCATTGTTGTCTTCGGCATTCCTGCCTTCTATTTCCTGCGCAATTCGGTTCTGGTGCTCGATCTGCGCTTGGCGCTGTTCGCTACCGTTCTGATTACCATGCTCAAACTTGCCTGGGGCATGTTGCCTGCCTATCTTTCCGAAAGGTTTCCCACCAAGCGGCGCGCCGTCGGTCTGGGTTTCGGCTACTCCTCCGGAGCTCTGCTCATGTCCTGGTTCCCTCTCTATATCCTCTGGGTGCACAAGATACCCTTCATCGGCGCCATCGAGGGAGGGGAATTGTGGCTCTCCCCGGCGGTCATTATGGTCATCGGTGCGGCCATCACGTTTCTGGCGATGTATTTTGGCCCGGAAACCAAGGGCATGTCCCTGGACGATGTGAAGTAGACGCTCGGTTTCGCTTGTCCTTCTGTGGGCAGGCGGCGGGAAGGGAGATGCGAGTCACCCTTCCCGCCGAGCGGCTTGAAGATACAAAAAAATCAAATGCGGCAACAAATATTTGTTGCAACGAATATCTATCCAGCGCCATCTTACTTACAGATAGATTCAGCGCGGAGCAAACCGTTCTTTCCCCTGCTTCCGCGTGCCCGGCGGGCGGCTCTCCCTGTTGCGCTTGGCCGGCGACCCCACAACGGCCCTCGGGCCCGGCACTGAAAGGAATACTCGACGATGAAACATTTGGCGCTCCTCACAGGCATTCTGGCGCTCGCGGCTCCCCTGGCCCTGGCGCAGCCCTCCTCCCAAACCGCGGCGAAAGCCTTGGCGCAAACCTCTTCCCAAATCACAACCTGGACCAGCGACCAGCGGCACAGCGAGGTCGACTTCAGCATTCGGCATATGTCCGTCTCGAATGTGCGCGGCCGCATCGGCGACGTGGCGGCCACGATTGTCTTGAACGGAGCCGACATCACCAAATCGACGGTGACGGCCACCATCGGCGTGAGCACCATCGACACCGGCGAAGCGGCCCGCGATGCCGACCTGAAAAGCGCCGCCTTCTTTGACGTTGCGAAGTTTCCCACGGCCACTTTCACCAGCACCAGCGTGGCCAAAAGCGCCGGAGATCTGCTCGTGACGGGCAACCTGACGCTGCACGGCGTCACCCAGCCGGTGGTGCTGGTTGTCACCGGGCCCAGCGGGCCGGTCATGGGCATGATGGACCACAAGCCGCATTCCGGATTCTCGGCCACGACCACCCTCAGCCGGACCGCCTTCGGCCTCGGAACCAAGTATCCCGCAGCCTTGATCGGCGACCAGGTGAACCTGACTCTCGATCTGGAAGTTGTCGAGCAGTAAACGAGCGCAGGAGGCCGTCGATGGCGGGATTGAAGCTGGAAATTGCACAGGAGAAACCCTTTGCAAGCCTGGAGGAAGAGGCTTTGCTCAATCTGCTGCGTACCGCCGACTGCCTCCAGCGCGCCTTCCACCTGAAGACCCGCGAGTGGGGCGTGACCTCGACGCAGTACAACGTGCTGAGGATTCTGCGCGGTGCGCAACCGGGAGCGCTCACCTGCGCGGCCATCGGCAGCCGCATGATCGCCGCCGAGCCGGACATCACCCGCCTGCTGGGACGGCTCAAGGCGCTCAAACTCATCCGCCAGCACCGCGACTCCGGAGACCGCCGCGTGGTCTGGACTGAAGTCTCCGCGGCCGGGCTCGCACTGCTCAAAAAAATGGACCCGGTGATTGTTCGCCTTCCAGCCGAGCTGCTGGGACATCTGCGCCAGGCGGAAGTGGCGGAGCTGATTCGCCTGCTGGAGCTTGCCCGCGCCTGCGCCGAGTGAGCGCGGAGGCCGCTCGGGACGGAAAAGCCGCTTACTGGCCCATCAGCTTCTGAGCCACCAGATCCTCGTCCGCATCGGTCTGAATAATCTTGTTGTGCAGGCAATAGAGGGCCAGCTCGAGCCGGTCGCTTACGCCCAGTTTGTCGTACACCTTGCGCAGGTAGTTCTTGATCACCTGCTCGGTGGTTCCCAACTGGAAGGCGATCTCCTTGTTACGCTTGCCCTGGGTGATGCAGGTGATGATGGCGATCTCCTTGGGAGAAAGCTTGGGCTGGCTGCGCGGGCTCACCAGCGAAGCCGCCTGGGCGCGATAGGCTTCGATCACCCAGCCGACCGATTGATTGTCGATCCAGGTTTCGCCGCCGGCGATGCGGCGCACGCAGCGAACCAGCAGGTCGGGCGAGATGGAGCGGCTGATGATGCCGCGCACTCCGCGGCGATAAAGCTCGACGGTCTGGTTTTCATCCGCGGCCACGGCCTGCACAATCAGCTTCACATCCGGGGCCACGCGCAGCAGTTCGGGAATGACGTTGGCCGTGCCGGCCAGCAGACTCCCCTCCAGCAAAACGATGTCGGTGGGATAGCGGGCAATGGCCGAGCGCAGATTCTCCAGCGAATCGGCCTGGGCCACGACGCGAAGATCGTCCTCCAGAGCAAAAATCTTGCGAATGCCGACGCGATAAATTGCCTGGGAATCAGCCAGAATCACCCGAATCGTTCCGGGCTTGACCGGAGCGTCGAGGATTTCACCATCAGGAGAATCGTCCAAGAAGTTCATAAATGGCAGTTGCCAAACCGATCATGGTTGTTCCAAAG
This sequence comes from uncultured Acidobacteriaceae bacterium, assembly GCA_963788415.1. Classification (GTDB taxonomy): domain Bacteria; phylum Acidobacteriota; class Terriglobia; order Terriglobales; family Acidobacteriaceae; genus Telmatobacter. The sequence goes on from CAWBHO010000129.1 coordinate 52,992, forward strand.
CCCGCCTGGACTGTCACTGCTCGGCGAATCGATACTCGTCAATCGTGGCGGCAGCCAGATAGTGACTTTGGTTTATGGAGCAGCGTACCACACGACCTTGGCAATGAACCAGAACATCGTGAGGCGTGCCCAACACAGCACCGGGCATGCGCAGAGAAAAATGAATCTCCAAACCTGTCTGCACCGGGCTGTCCATCTCAAAAACCACGCCGCTGGCGGATACATTCCGCGTGACGGCGGCAATCTCTCCCGCGCCGGACGATAGCAGCACGGGCAACTCCAGCGGAAAACGCACCGCGCAACGAACTTCCTGCCGGCCGGAACCCGGCTTGGAACGAGCAGCCGATTGTGGTAAAGCGGATTTGGATACATTCATACACGGCACCCTGCGCCCTGAAAGAACCATATCCACTCTACCGGAGTTTTCGGGCCAATCCCATGGCACCAAAGTTTCCAGAAAGGTAACAACATTCTATCCGAACGAGATGCCGGAGGTGAAACCAGCGCCGCCGATTCTCCCGTTACACTTCTCTAAACTGTTCAGAAAAAAATCACTTGCCTCGTCGAGCGAAAAGCAGACCGGAGGCGGAAGCTGCGCCTCGGTCTGCACTCGCACAGCCCGCCGCCGGCTTTTTCAGTGCGGCTTTTGCTTTTTTTCGCTCTTTTTCCTGGAGGCTGGCTTTTTCCGGCTGGCTTCTGCCTTGGCAGGCTCGGCGCCGAGGAAGGCCGGCCAGCGCAGTTCGCTTACGCTCGGAGCCGATTTGGCCTTGGCAATCGCCAGATCCGCGACCTCTTTGACCATCCAGTCGAAGTTGGCCTGACCCACCGATTGAAGATCGGCGTCGGGCACCGGGTTCATGAAGTCGATGGCGTAAGGAACGCCGTTTTCGATGGCAAACTCGACGGTGTTGAGGTCGTAGCCCAGCGCGCGGCAGAGCTTGACGGCGTCCTGCTCGATGCGCTTGAGCAGCTTGTTGCCGGCCTGGGGAAGGCCCTCCAGGTAGCGTTCCGAGTGCGGCCGGCGCGGATCGTAGGCCATGATGCGGACCTTTTTCTGGCCCACCACGCAGCAGCGGAAGTACTCGGTGAAATCGACCGCCTTCTGGTAGATCATGCACAGGTCGCGGGACTCGTCGTAGGCGCGGAAGAACTCCTCGCGGCTGTGAACTTCGCGCACGTCGCGCCAGCCGCCGCCGTCGATGGGCTTCAGGAAGCCGTGCTCGCCGGCGCAGGCAAAGACCGCTTCCCAGTCGAGGGGATACTCAAGATTGCGCAGGGAGCGGTCCGTGACGCCCTCGGGAAGCTGCTTGTGGGGCAGGATGACGGTCGGCGGCACAGCCACGCCGAGCTTTTTGGCCAGCGCGCAGTTGAAAAATTTGTCGTCGGCCGAACACCAGAAGGGATTGTTGATGACCACCGTTCCTTGCAGCACGGCGTGCTTTAAAAGAGCGCGATAAAAGGGAATTCCGTGGGAGATGCGGTCCACGATGACCGCGTAGCGCGGCGCCTGCTCCGATTTCTCCGGATTGTCCAGCGGAACGGCTCCCGTCAGAACGAACTCCGCCCGGATGCCGTCCAGGTTGCGGGCGTTGATGTGCTCGGCCAGGGCGCCGGGAAAGCTGTTCTCCCCGCCGAACAAGATGCCGATCGTTTTCATAGCCAACCTCCTCAAGCCATCGTCCGCCTCCACAGCGCGGCGCGCAACACTGCACGCACCCAGTGTACGGCAGTCTGGCAGGCTGGCTGCAGAACGCGGGGCTGGAAAGAACGCCACAAGAGGAGTAACTTGGACTGTTAGCGGTTTTTACGGAGGTAAAACTTTGGAATACCGCGTCATTACAGTCAATCGGGAATTCGGCAGCGGAGGCGGGACCATTGCGCAAACCATCGCCCAGTGGCTGGGCTGGAAGCTGCTGGACAAGGACATCATCGACGCCATCGCCTACGCGGCGCATGTGGACTCAAACCTCGTGCGCCACTACGACGAACACGTGGAGTCCTGGCTGCGGCGCATCAACCAGCAGGCCATGCGCTCGGCTGCCCTGGCCGCCGGGCTCGAACTGGGCGAGAACGCCATCTTCGACGCCGAGCAAATGCTCAAGATCTCGCGAAAGATCATCGAAGAGGCCTACGCCGAAGGCAATTGCGTCATCGTGGGCCGAGGTTCGCAGTGCGTGCTGCAGTGCAGGCCCGACGTCTTCCACGCCTTCGTCTATGCTCCGCACCGGCAGCGCGTCGAGCGGCTGCGCGGCCGCCTGGAGCAGGGCGTCAATTTCGAGCAGCGCATGCGCGCAGTGGATGAGGAGCGCGCCAAGTACCTGCAGCAGTACTTCGGCAATCACTGGAAGAATCCCCATCTCTACGACCTGATGATCTGCTCGCGCGTCGACGAAGACATTACCGCGCGGACGATTCTCTACGCCATGACCGGCAATCTCTATGCCATGGCCGGGCAGGCAACTGCCTGAGGAGGAAGTGCCGTGTGTGCCGGGGCGCGCTGAGCCGCCCACACAGCCGCGCATCAGACGCGCATCGGGGGCTTTTACAGATACTCGCGCGCCATGCGCCTCCAGGTGGGCCAGTCGTGGCTGTTGGGCGAGTCCCAGACCAAGAACTGATGCGGAATCTCCTTGGACGCCAGAATGCGATCGAGGTTCTGGTTCTGGCTCAGGCATTGGTCGTCCCAGCCGGTGGCCAGCACACAGCGGTTGCGGCGATAGCGGTCCAGAAACCATGGATCGCTCAGGTTGGGCAGGTAGTGCGTGGGCAAATTGTAGTAGCAGTCCAGATCGTAATAGCCGCCCAGAAAGCTCGTCAGGTCGAAGACTCCGGACAATGAGACGATGCCGGTGAAGAGGCCCGGATGGCGCAGCGCGATGTTCACCGCGTGGTAGCCGCCGAAGCTGCATCCCAGCGCTTCCAGGCGCGGGGTTGAGTTCTTCGCGCGCAAGAACGGGACCACCTCGTCGAGCAGGTAGCCCTCGTACCGCAGGTGGAGAAGAATGCGCGCACGAGGGGCGGCGGCGCGGTTGTACCAGCTCTGGGCGTCCACCGAGTCCACGCAGAAAAGCTGCAACTGGCCGGCGTCGATCCGGTCTTCGAACGCGGCAACCATCCCATGGTCTTCAAACTCGAAGAAGCGTCCGCATGAAGTGGGGAAGACCACCACCGGCACTCCCGCGTGGCCGAAGACCAGCAACTCCATCTCGCGGCCCAGACGGCTGGAGTAGCCTTTGTGGTATTCACGAACCATGCTCTGCGCTCTTTTCGGCGGACCCTGAAAGATGGGTCAATCTTCCGCGCTCAATTTCTCGTTTCCGATTCTTCGTTCCCAATTCTTTCGTTCATGGTAGCGCCGCGGCCGCCTTTTGGCTTCGTCCTTCGTTCGCCGGCGCACGGCTCATTTGCTTCCACCCCCGGTTTTCGGCGATACTTAGATGTTGATTCTTGCGCGGCCGGGCGCATCCGTCTGGCCCTCCAAGGGCATTGGGTTCTCCGTGCCATCCGGGAAGGCCCAAACCGCCGGGTTCCCATGGGCTGGTTTCGGTCCGTGGAGTGGTGAGAGCGCAACAGAACACAGCAATCTGAAAGGAACCGTATCGCCGTGGTGATGATTCGTTTGGCGCGTTTTGGCGCACGCAAGCAGCCCTACTACCGTATCGTGGTCATTGAGAAAGGACCGCGCTCGCAATGGCCGTTCGATCGAGGTCGTCGGCACCTACAACCCCCGCACCAACCCGGCCACGGTCGATCTGAAGCACGAGCGCGTCGCCTACTGGCGCGGCGTGGGCGCGCAGTTGTCGCCCAGGGTCGAGAAGCTGGTGAACGCAAGAACCCGGCCCCGGTCCCTGTCGCAGCCTGATTTTCCCCTCCCCTGGCAATGTGCGTGGGTTCTCGCGAGCCGGCGCACAGAAATTTGCTGACGGCGACGGGTGTCGGCTGATACGATGCGCGCACCGATTCCAGTCGTCGATTTTCGGTGATTCAATTCCGGAACGCATCGGTCAGGGGCAAGATCATGACCCAAAACGCTATGGTCGAAGTGGAAGAGCTGGTTCGCGAGATTGCGCGGGCTCTGGTGGATGAGCCGGCAGCCGTTGAAGTGGAGAGCGTGGGCCGCGAGGAAAACACGGTTCTGCGGCTGCGCGTGGCCCCGACGGACGTGGGCAAGGTGATCGGCAAGCAGGGACGCACGGCCCGTTCGGTGCGCACCATTCTGGGCGCCGTCAGCATGAAGCTGCATCACCGCTATACGCTCGACATTCTGGAAGAAGACGACGCCTGAGGTGGCCGCCGCGACTGCGTTCACCCTTGCCGGGAGGCAGCGATGAACGCTCCGGAGCACGCTGAACAGGAAGAACCATGGGTTTGGCTGGCGCGGATTCGCCGTCCACAAGGGCGCAAAGGCGAGGTATTCGCCGATATTCTGACCGATTTCCCCGAAAAATTTGCCGACCGTTCCCGGCTTTGGCTCCTGTCTGAGCCGGGCGGACCAAAATCCGCGCGTACCGCGGCGGCCAGCGCTTCTCCGCGCGCGGTGGAGCTATCCGCTTTCTGGCTGCACAAGGGCGGTGTGGTGCTGCATTTTTCCAGCGTGGACTCGATCACGGCGGCCGAGGCTCTGGCCGGGCTGATCGTGGCCATCCCCCTCTCCGAGCGGGCTGCTTTGGGTGAGGACGAGGTCTACATCGGCGACCTGATCGGCTGTGTGCTCATGGATGCGGCCAACCCGGCCGCCGCGGGCTCGGAGCCGGTTTTGGTGGGCGAGATCGAGCAGGTGGACCGGACGGCCGGGCCGGTGGCCTTGCTGGTGGTGCGCGGCGCGGCGGGCGAAATCCTCATTCCCTTCGCCAAGAGCTATTTGCGCAGCATCGATCTTGAAGCCAGGCGGGTCGAAATGTCGCTCCCCGAAGGGCTGGTCGATCTGAATGCGCCGGGCAGACCAGAAACCGCTCCGGACGAGCCAGCCTGAACCAGGGCCAGACTGAACCAGGGCCAGACTGAACCAGGGCCAGACTGAACCAGGGCCAGACTGAACCAAAACCAGGGTGAGCCTGAAATTGGCCCGCACGGAACTGGCGGCTTGACCAAAGGCGCGCCATGCGGTGCGCTTCTGCCTCCCACGGCGCCGTTCCGCTCAATGGCGGGAGCAGGGAAGCCGGCAGACGCGCTCATCTCAGCCGGCAGCGCATTCTTTCTCAAGGAAAAAGCGAAGAACCTGCTAAAATTTCCTCAAGTTTTATCGCATTCAACGCTGAACTGCACGAAGAATTCCTGCTGGATGGTTTTGTAGCCTCGGAATTTGAAGGGCAGCGGGACGCGGAATCGTTCGCCGGACCCGTCGCGGGCGCCGTTTCTCTCAAATTCCGTTCCAACAAAATGATGGGCGGTCCCTTGTCTTTGAGCTTCAATCCTGTTCGTTCTTTCATCGGGGTCCGGCGTTCGCGCGGCTCCGGATTACGCGTACTCCTGTTCGTCCTGGAGTGTGCGCTGGGGATTTTGGCTGTTCTGCTGGTGTCGGCCCTTGCTCATTGGTCCGGATGGCTTCTTCCTGTCTCCGTGCTTCTTTTCATGCTGATCGTGGTGCCCACCGCCCTGCTGTGCGGATTCTGGCAGGCGGTCATCGTTTCGCTGTCGGCGGTGTTGATGCACAGTCTTTTCACCGCTCGCCAGCCGCTCTCGAATACCGCTGCCGATCCGGCCAATTCCGTCACCCTGCTGGTCTTCGTGCTGGTTGCGCTGGTGGTCAGCCGGCTCAGCGCGCGCGTCACCGGCCACGCCCGCGAGGCTGAATCGTGGGGCGGACAGATGCGCGATCTCTACGAGTTCACCCGCCGCACGCTGGAGATGAATCTTCACCTCGAGCCGGGGCCGCAGTTGGCTGAGCTGGTGTACGAGACCTTCGGGCTGGAGGCGGTGGCGGTCTTCGACGCGGAGCTGCATCAGGTCTATCCGGTCGGAGATTGGAACGAGGATCCCCGCGAGCTGGCGCAGAACGTCTATTATTTTGGAACCTCGGACGACACTCCGGAGAGCGGACTGGGGCGCCGCGTGGTTCGGCTGGGCGCGGCGCCCATTGGCAGCCTGGTGGTGCGCGGCGACACCAGCCCGCTCACCAACAACGCCATCGCCTCGCTGATTGCCATCGCCTTCGACCGCTACCGCGCCTTCGCCAACGAGAACCGCATCGAGACCGAGCGCCGCACCGAGCAGTTGCGCTCGACGGTTCTCGACAGCCTGGCGCACGCCTACAAGACGCCGCTGACGGCCATCCGCGCGGCCGCCTCGGGTCTGGGCGAGATGGGCCACCTGTCGGAGGCGCAGGCCGAATTGGTGGCCCTCATCGACGAGCAAGCCGGTCAACTCGGCAACCTGACCACGCGCCTGCTGACCACCGCGCGCCTGGATGCCGGCGAGGTCACGATTCACTCGACCCCGGTGGGCGTGGCGGCGCTGATCGAAGAGGTCGTGGCCAGCCTGGGCGACCGCGTGGCCAGCATGAAAGTCACCATCGACATTCCCGACGAGCGCCTGGTGGTCCACTGCGACCGCCAGTTGATGGTCATGCTGCTCACGCAGTACATCGACAACGCCTGCAAGTACTCGATCTTCGGCGCTCCCATCACCGTTCGCGCCGCCCGCTCGCGCGCCGAGGTCATCTTCTCCGTGCACAGCCGCGGCCCGGTGATTCCCATCAACGACCGGGAGCGCATCTTCGACCGCTATTATCGTTCCACCACTCACTCCAACCGCGCCGCCGGCACCGGAATCGGCCTTTCGGTCGCCAAGCGCGTCGCGCTCATCCATGGTGGCTCCGTCTGGGTCACCAGCGATGAGATGGAGGGCACCACGTTCTTCGCGGCCATTCCCGCCACGGCACGCAAGAGGGTTTCCTGATGAAGCAGAACGCGATTCGCATTCTTCTGGTCGACGATGAATCGGCCATCCGCAGGGCGCTCCGCCCTCCACTGACCGAACTCGGCTTTCAGGTGGTCGAGGCCTCGCGCGGCGAAGAGGCGCTGCAAGTGCTGCGCACCGCCGCCTTCGACGTGGTGCTGCTGGACATCAATATGCCCGGCATTGGCGGCATCGAGACCCTGCGCCGCATTCGCTCCTCCGCGCCCCGGCTGCCCGTCCTCATGCTCACCGTGCGCGATGGCGAAGAGGAAAAAGTCGAGGCGCTCGAACTGGGAGCCGACGACTACGTTACCAAGCCCTTCAGCACCCGCGAACTGATTGCCCGCATCCGCACCGCGGTCCGCCGCGTCCAGGCCCCGGTGCGCGCCGAAGATGCGCCCATCGAGATTGGCGAGCTGCGGCTTGATCCGGTCAAGCGCAAGGTGACCAAGCGCGGCCAGCCGGTGCACCTGACCCGCAAGGAGTTCGACATTCTGCACTGCCTGATGAGCCGCGCCGGCCGCGTCATCACCTACGCCCGGCTGCTCACCGCCGTCTGGGGAGCGGACTGCCGCGAAGAGGTCGAGTACCTGCGCACCTTCGTCCGCCAGCTGCGCAAGAAGATCGAGGACGACCCGTCGAAGCCCGTTTATCTGCTCACCGACGTCTACGTGGGGTACCGCTTCGCCGACGCGCAGATGTTAGGCGAGGCAACGGCGGAGGGCGCGGCGGCCACCAGCGCGCGCGAAGGTGCGTCCTGAGGGGCAGGTGGCCCGCTCATCAGCCCTGGAAAATTACCCTGAGCCTTGAGAAGCTGAGCCTTGAAAAGCTGTGCCCCGTTCATCGCAGCCCCATCGCGATGAGCGGGCGGGTGGCACAGGCCTGACCCTGACAACGGGTGGCTCTCGATTCCGAGACCTGGGAACTCCCGCTGGGCGCGAAGTCCTTACTCGTCGTAGTGCAGCAGGCTGAAGACGTCGTACTCCGGGAAACGCGCGCGGCCCTTCAGGAAGTCCAGCTCGACGGCGAAGGCCAGCCCGACAATCTCTCCGCCCAGCTTCTTGACCAGCTTCACCGTGGCCTCCATCGTGCCGCCGGTGGCCAGCAGGTCATCCACCAGCACCACCCGCTGACCGGGCCTGATCGCGTCCTGGTGCATCTCCAGCGTGTCGGAGCCGTACTCGAGGTCGTAGGTCACGCGCTCGACCGTGGCGGGCAGCTTGCCCGGCTTGCGCACCGGCACAAAGCCGGCGTTGAGCCGATAAGCCAGCGCCGGTCCGAAGATGAATCCCCGCGCCTCGATGCCCAGCACCAGGTCGACCTTGCGCTCGATATAGTGGCCGGCCAGCGCGTCGATCAGCTTGGCAAAGCCGGTCTTGTCCTTGAGCAGCGTGGTGATGTCGTAAAACAGAATCCCCGGCTTGGGGAAATCCGGCACCGTGCGCACCAGCGCCTTCAGGGCTTCCACATCGAAAGAATTGATCGCTTCGGGCATACGTCCATCGGCTCCTTGGTGAGGTTCCTTGCAAATTATAGAAGGGAGAGATCAGAGATCGGGGGTCAGAGAACAGAAAAGATGAATATCAAGCGAGCTCGGCCTTGCTCGAAGAGGGACGGCATGGGTTGTTGGCTTTGTAACAGGGCACGGCTTCAGTCGTGCCGCAAAGCGCCCAAAAGCAACGTGGGCTTCAGCCCCTGTCCCATGCTTGAGCGCCCACATCTGCCACTTGGTCGAGCACACGCCGTTCGCCTGACCAAGATTGATATTCATCTCAGAAAGATGCTTCGGGCGGGATTGGAAGATCATTCAAAGTCCAGCGATGAAGCTGAAAGAGGACGGCGCGGAGCCAATCTCCGATCTCTGATCTCTGATCCCTGTTCCCTGATCCCTGCTTTTTTCACCACGCTCCGTCAATCCGGAAGGAGCGCAGCCCCTTGGCCTCGCTCTCGTCCAGAAAGCGCTCGACGAGCCGGTCCACGCGGCTGCCGCGCGGTCCGCGTCGCAGGCTGGAGCGCAATTTGTCCAGCGCTTCGGCCGTGCCCGCGGCCACCACCTCGACTTCGCCTTCGTCGGTGTTGCGCACCCAGCCGCGCAGGCCCAGTTCGCCAGCCTCCCGCTGCACAAACCAGCGAAAGCCCACCCCTTGCACGCGGCCCTGAATCAAAAAATGAAGAACCATCGTTTGTGAGTTTTACAGATGCTGCCAAGCTGTGCAACTGGCAGCTTGATTCCCACAACACAAACGACAGCCGGTTGTGAGGCCTTAAAAGCCCTTGCGAGCGAACAGCGAGCAGATGGCCCCACCGCAGGTGGCGAGCAGATGGCTCCGCCGCAGGTGGCGAGCAGATGGCTCCGCCGCAGATGGCAGGCGGCGCGCTACACTGGGTTCACCATGGTCTTCGTCCTCGACAACTACGATTCGTTCACCTACAACCTTGTTCAATACCTGGGAGAACTGGGCGCCGAGGTCGAGGTGCGCCGCAACGACGAGCTGACGGTCGAAGAGGTCGAGGCGCTTCATCCCGAGCGCATTCTGCTTTCGCCCGGCCCCTGCACTCCAGGCGAAGCCGGCATTCTGGTCCCGCTCATCCGCCACATGGCCGGCAAGGTGCCCATTCTTGGCGTCTGCCTGGGCCATCAGGCCATCGGCGAGGCCTTCGGCGGCCAGGTGGTCCGCGCCAGCCACCTGATGCACGGCAAGACCAGCCCGGTGACCCACGACGGCAAAGGCATCTTCGCCGGACTCGATTCGCCGCTCACCTGCACCCGCTACCACTCGCTGATCGTGGCCGAGGAGTCGCTGCCCGCCGAACTGATGGTCACGCGCGCGCACGGCCGGAAGCACCGGCGGCAAGAGTCGATCGGTCATCATGGGCCTGCGCCATCGCAGCCTGCCCATCGAGGGCGTGCAGTTCCACCCCGAGAGCGTGTTGACCGAGGGTGGCCACCAGATGATCCGCAACTTTCTGGATATGTAGGGTGATGGGACCAGCGATGCGCCGAATGATTTCCCTTGCCGCGCAAAAAATCCCGGCTTTGAAAGAGCACAAGTTTAGCCGTGCCGTACATGCAACAAACAAAGGCTGGGCTTCAGCCCCGGAGGGACTTGCTTCGCGAACCATCTTGCGCGCCGCACCGCTGTTGCTGCTTTGCCTCTTCGCCGCGCCCCTGCTTCAGGCCCAGACCGCCGCACCCGCGCCTCCATCCGGCCCCATCGCCATCGTGCCCATCGGCGGCAAAAACCCCGACGCCGCGGCCCAGGTCACGGGCGCGCTCACCGTCACCGAGGGCAAGGCCATCATCGGCGCCAGCGGCGCTATCACTTCGGGCAATCGGACGACTGAGGTGATCCTGCCGCATCGCGGCCTGCTGCGCGTCTGCTCCTCGACCGCCGTCCGGCTGGCCGCCGACTCCAGCGCTTCCGCCGGCGAGGTTCCCGGCCTGATGATGGCCATGGATCACGGCGCCATCGAGCTGAGCCTGGCGGCCAGCCTCGCCCGCGACCGCAACGCCGACTTCCTGCTGACCCCCGATTTCCGCATTCTCATCGGCGGGCCCGGCGCGGCCGAGGTCAAGGTGCGCCTGGGCCAGCACGGCGACACCTGCGTGGACAACTCCCAACTCCCCGGCCCGAATGCGCCGTATGTGCTGGTCAGCAGCGTCTTCGACGGCAGCGATTACCGCGTGCAGTCCGGACAGCGCGTGATGTTCGAGCACGGCAGCCTGCGCGAGGTGGTGGACAACGAGAAAGAGCCCTGCGGCTGCCCGCCCGCCGCGCCCCAGGGCAACGAGTTTCCGCTGGCCCAGAGCGAAGGTCTGGCGCCGCTGGTCAAACCCGCGCCCGGCGTGCCCGCGCCCAGCCCCGCGCTGCCGCAAACGGCCCTGGTCTATCAAAGCGCCGACCGCACCCCGCAAGCCGCCGCCGAGCCCGCCCCGGCATCGAGCGCCGCCGCGGCTACTCCTGCTCCCCCGGCAGCCGCGCCCGTGCCCAAAAAGAAAGGCGGATTTTTCGGAGGCATCAAGCGGTTTTTCCGCCGCATTTTCGGCGCGGAATGAGAGCGATGAAGGCTGTTCTGGCAGGACGGATGGCCGCTTTCTGCCTTTGAACCCGTTGAGAAATAGGTGCCGAGCAATCAGAAGCCAATGAATCCGGCGCATCGTTACGGCTTTTCCTGCTCATCGGGGCTTGCCGTGTACATCTCGGCGAACGACTCGTCGGGCGAGGTCGCGGGCCAGCCGACGATCACGAAAAACACGTCCAGCACAAACAGCGCAATGGCGATGTCGTTGAACAGCGTCGCCGCGCGCAGATCGGGCCAGAGCTGATTGGCGGCCCAAAACAAAAATGCGATCGAGAGCAGGATCGCTTTGACGAATTCCATGCGCGTGGGACGGTGCAAAGCCTGGTAGGCAAGGTACGCAACCGCGATCATCGCCAGTGGAAATGCGCCCAGAACGTCATGTGCCCGGGCAGGAAACAGCGCAGGGAATGCATCCCAGACAAAGAGCACAACAACGCTCGCCAGCGTGATTGCGCCCAGAAGGACGGGCAGAGCCCGGTGAGTCCGGTCAAGACGAATGTACATAAGCGATTATGACTCAAATCACAGCGGGCAGAGCTTCGGCGCGAGACCTCCACCCTCGCCCGCTCTCTATCCAGCGCGCTCGCTCAATCGCCCGAATCGCCGGGCGCCCATCCTTGACGCGGTTTTATCGCGGCAAGGGTGGGATGAGCAAATCATTCCCGGCCGGTTTTTGTTCCGCTTCGAGCTCGCGCGCTCTCCCCTCCCTTTCGCAAAGTAGGCGAAAAGGATGAGGCGCCCCCTCCGTATTGCTGAGGCCAGGGCAGAGCGATTGGCGGATCATGCGCAGTCTCGATGAAGACTGGTTCATGCGGTCGCGTTGACCAGCGAGCCGGAAGACAGGTTGGTCAAAAAGTTGTCCAGGGCGGTCTGCGCGCTCGTGACGTCGCCGGTGCTGAGCGCCGAGCCAATCTCGGAAAGCAGGCTGGAGAACGATGTGCTGCTGCCGGAAGCGCTGCTGCTGCTGGAAGTGCTGCTGCTGGAGGCGCTGCTCGAGGCCGAGTCGGTCGCGGAGCTGTCCGATGAGCTGAGCAGGCTGGTGAGCGAGTCGTAGGCCGACTGCGCGCCGGTTTCGTCGCCCGAACTGATGGCGCTGAACAGGCTCAGCACATCCTGCCCCAGTGCGCTGATGCCCGAGTTGCTGGAGGTGTCGCTCGAGGTCGAGGAGGTTGACGAGGTCGAGCTGGTGGAAGAGGTGCTGGGGGTCGCGTAGGTTTCGAGCGTGGTCAGCGCGCTCTGCGCCCCGGCGATGTTGTTGTCCCCCAGCGCGGTCGAGACGCTCGATAGAAACTCGCCCAGCGGGCTGTTGGCGTCGGTGTCAGAGGGCGCAAGCTTTTCTACCTGGGCCAGGTACGTCTTGGCGTCGGTGGAATCGCCCGACTTGATGGCGGACATCAGATTGGTAAGCGCGCTGTCGAGGGAGTTCTGGCTGCTACTCGATGAACTGCTGGAGGCGGCGGACGTCGAGGACGCCGACAGCTCGGTGAAAAGCGAACTGGCGTTCTGCAAACTGGAAATCAGCATGAGTTGCGGTCCTTTTCCCGGAAATTTCTCAGGATTCCAGGTGCCGGAAGGCAGTGGTTCCCCGAGTTACCTGGGTCGACTGCATTCGCAGGACCAACGAGGGCAAGGGACGGTACAAAGGGAATAGGCGAGTTCCATAAAAGGATCGCGGGCGAAGGCCGTTCTGAAACGGGAGAGCTTTACAGCTTCCGCGCGCGCTCAATCGCCCGGATCACGGCCGACGCCTTGTTGATCGATTCCTGGTGTTCGAGCTCCGGCACGGAGTCGGCCACAATGCCCGCACCGGCCTGCACGTAGCCTTTGCCGCCCGTGGCCATCATCGAGCGGATGGCGATGCAGGAGTCCAGATTGCCGCTGAAATCCGCGTAGAGCACCGCGCCGCCGTAGGTTCCGCGCCGCGCCGGCTCCAGCTCTTCAATAATCTCCATGGCCCGCACCTTGGGCGCGCCGGAGAGCGTGCCGGCGGGGAAGCACGCGCGCAGAGCGTCGACCGCGGTCAGCTCCGGCTTGAGCCGCCCTTCGATCGAGCTGACGATGTGCATCACGTGCGAGTAGCGCTCGACGAACATGAGCCGGTCCACATGGACGGAACCAAATTCGCTCACCCGGCCCACGTCGTTGCGGCCCAGGTCCACCAGCATCACGTGTTCGCTGCGCTCCTTCTCGTCGTGGATCATCTCTTCGGCGAGGGCCGCGTCCTCGGCTTCTGTCGCTCCGCGCGGCCGTGTTCCGGCAATCGGCCGGTACTCCACCTTGCCCTGGTGCACGCGCACTAAAAGCTCCGGCGACGAGCCCGCCAACTCCAGCGCCGTGGGCGTCTTTGACTTTTTGGTCGAGTTCTTCGCAGACGCCGGCCGCCCGCCCAGCGGACCCTCCGGCGCAAAGCGCAGGAAGTACATATACGGGCTGGGGTTCACGGTGCGCAGCGCGCGATAAATCTGGAAGCTGTCGGCCTCCGGCTCCACGTCGAAGCGCTGCGACAAAACCGTCTGGAAGACGTCGCCCGCCTTGATGTAATCCTTGATGCGATCAACCGCGGCCAGGAAATTCTTCTTGGGCGTGCGGTGCTTCACCTTGAGTTTTCCTGTAATGCGCGGCGCGTTGAGTTTGGGCAGCGGCTGAGCCAGCCGTTTTTCCAGCCGGTCGAGCCGGCGGACGGCCTTGTCGTAAGCATCGGCCGCCTTGCCGCGCGTCACGTCGGCCGTCACCACCAGCCAGATCTCCTTGCGCACGTGGTCGAAGGCCAGCACCTCGTCGAAAAACAGCAGGCAGGCGTCGGGAACGCCGAGTTCGTCGGTGGCCAGCTCCGGCAGGCGCTCGATCTGGCGCACCGCATCGTAGGAGAAAAAGCCCACGGCTCCGGCGGTGAACGGCGGCAGTCCCTTCAGCCGCGCCGGCTTGTGTCCGCTGAGCGCGCGGCGCAGCACGGCGAAGATGTCGTCCTCGGTCTGGACAGTTTTCTTGCCTTCAGTGATGGTGATCGTGCGTCCCCGCGCGACAATCCGCTTGAACGGAGCCAGGCCGATGAAGGTGTAGCGGCCCACCTGCTCGCCGTTTTCCACCGACTCGAGCATGAAACACTCGGGCTCGCTCCAGGCGGCGCGCAGAAAGGCCGAAACCGGCGTTTCGAGGTCGGCCGTGAGCGTGCGGCATACGGGGACAAGCGTGTGCTCTTGAGCGAGCGCGAGGAACTCCTTGCGGCTGGGTTGAACGGGAAGGGCAGAGGCTTTCACAGCATCAGTGTAATTGTTGGGGACGGTTTGATCGATCACGCCGCCGTCGGAATCTTTGCCGTGAGTTGAACCCCCAGAGCATTCATAACAGCCAGCGTTGTCTTCAGCGTTGGATTTCCCTTTTCACTGAACGAACGATAGAGCTGTTCGCGGGACAATCCCGTCTGCCCTGCAATCTGCGCCATCCCCTTCGCGCGCGCTACCACGCCCAGCGCGTGGGCGATGTAGGCGGCGTCGTTGGATTGAAAAGCTTCAGCCATGAAGACGGCAATGGCTTCGTCCGAGCCTAGATCCTCGGCAGGATCGTAAGTTGCGAATTTCTCCAGCTTGGTTTTCTCAGGCATGTTCTTCGCTCCATTCCGAGGCCAGCCGCTTCGCTGTTCGGATGTCCTTCATCTGGGTGCTCTTGTCGCCGGCGCACAACAAAAGGATGATGGAGTTGCCGCGCTTCTGAAAGTAAATTCGGTAGCCCGGTCCATGGTCTAGGCGCAACTCGCTGATGCCCTGTCCTGCCGGCTTTGCATCCCCCGCATGGCCGAAGGCCAGCCGATCCAGCCGAGAGGCGATGAGAGCCCGAATTCGCTCGTCCTTGAGACGCATGCGCCATTTGCGGAAGGTCTCGGTTTGCAGTAATTCGATCATCCGGCACGTTGTAGTTTATAGACTACCATACTCCACGAGCAGAGCTGCGCAACGCTTCAGCGAGGTTTCCCGAAGCAGAGGCGATGTCGAGGCGCTGTGCCGCGCCGGGAACCCGGTCCCGTCCGGCCACGATCGGGCTTGACGGGCTCATCCGGCCGGCCTAGACTCACTGAGGTTTGGCCTTGTGGACTGAACCCCCGGTCCGTAGCCTGGGGCGGGGATGTTTTTTCCTGGAGCGCCAGACAGGCAGTTCCCCGTTGAGACGGACAAATGCCTTGCCGCATCGATTGCTGCCGGGTGCGTTTTTTGACCCGTGGCCGGCGCGGCAGGCAACCGGAATTGGAGAGATTTATGGCATCGGTATCCCTTGAGCAAGAGATCAATCCCTGGGAAGCCCAGGCGGCGCGTTTTGACTTTGCGGCGCGCAAACTGAACCTGGAAGAGGGCTTGTGGAAGTTGTTGCGCACGCCCGCGCGCGAGATCATCGTGCATTTTCCCGTAACCATGGACGATGGCAGGATCGAGATGTTCACCGGCTTCCGCGTGCAGCACTCGATCGCCCGCGGTCCCGGCAAAGGCGGCATCCGCTATTCGCCGGACGTGACCCTGGACGAGGTGAGGGCGCTGGCCAGTTGGATGACCTGGAAGTGCGCGGTCGTCAATATCCCTTTCGGCGGCGCCAAGGGCGGGGTCATCTGCGATACAAAGACCATGAGCCAGAACGAGATCGAGCGCATGACCCGCCGCTACACCTCGGAGATCATCGACTTCATCGGGCCGGAAAAGGACGTTCCCGCGCCCGACATGAACACCAACGAGCAGACCATGGCCTGGATCATGGACACCTACTCGATGCACGCGGGACGCACGGTGACCAGCGTGGTCACCGGCAAGCCGCTCAATATCGGCGGCTCGCGCGGGCGCATCGAGGCCACCGGGCGCGGCGTGCAGGTGATCTGCGACGAGGCCATGCGCTATCTGAAGATGAACATCGAAGGCTGCCGGGTGATCATCCACGGCTTCGGCAATGTGGGCTCGAACGCCGCCCGGATGCTGATGGAGCGCGGCTACAAGATTGTGGGCGTCGCGGAACTGGATGGAGGCCTGGCAAATCCCAACGGCATCGACATTCACCAGTTGATCGAGTACAAGCGGCGCAACAACACCCTGCTCGGCTTTCCCGGCGCCGAGGCCACGCCCAGCGAGGAACTGCTGGTCTCAGAGTGCGAGATTCTCATTCCGGCGTCCAAGGAAAATATGATCACCAGCCGCAACGCCGACCGGATCCAGGCGCGCATCGTCGTCGAAGGCGCCAACGGGCCCACCACCGCCGTGGCCGATGACATCCTGTCGGAGAAGCGCGTCTTCATCGTGCCCGACATCCTGGCCAACGCCGGCGGCGTCACAGCCAGTTATTTCGAGTGGGTGCAGGACCGCCAGGGCTACTTCTGGAAAGAAGCCGTCCTCAATCAGCAGATGGAAGACATCCTGCGCGAGAGCTTCGACGATGTGGTGCGCTATTCCGAGGCGCACAACGTCAACAACCGCATCGCCGCCTACATGCTGGCCATCGACCGCGTGGCCTACACCATCAAGCAGCGCGGCATCTACGCCTAGCCACCACCTGCGCCACCTGCGGTGGGGCCAAATGCTCGCTCGTCGCGCGCACGGAGGACGGGGGTCGGAGCGAATGCGATAGCAACCAAGCGGGATGGGCATCGAGCCTGTCCCGCTTTCTGCATTCAGGGAAGAATGAAAACCACCCCCGTCGGCGCGATGCCGCTCCGCGGTGCAATAATGGAGCGACGCCGGGAACGACCTGACGGCCGAGCGCAACTGGCATGAACCTGCCCAACTCCATCACGATGAGCCGGATCGTCATGATCCCGCTGCTGCTGTGGTTTCTTTCGCCGCATGCTCCGTTGCAGGGCACTCATGGCGAACAGGAAATCCTGGCCTCGGTCCTGTTCATTCTGGCTTCGCATGACCGACGGCCTGGACGGCTACCTGGCCCGCAAGAACGCGCAGATCACCACCATGGGGATGCTGCTGGACCCCATCGCCGACAAAATCATGGTGGCGGCCGCTTTGATCGCGCTGGTGGCGTACAACCCCGAGGTCGTCAAGGTCTGGATCGTGGTGGTCATCATCGGGCGCGAGTTCCTTATCTCCGGCCTGCGCTCCATGGCCTCGTCGGAGGGCTTCACCATCCAGGCCAGCGACCTGGGCAAGCTCAAGACCTTCATTCAGATCGTCTGCGTCGTCTCGGCCATCCTGGCCCACCACTGGTACCAGTGGCAGTTCGGCCTGCTCATCGTGCCGGTCAAATGGATCGCCATCGCCGCCATCTACTTTGCCATGGTGGTTTCGGCCATCTCCGCCATCGATTATTTCGTCGGCTTCTGGAAGCAGATCGACCGCGCCAGCAAGAGCCGCCGGCAATCCTTTGTCCTCACCCGCCGCAAGAGCCCAAGCGTTTCAGGGCCGCAGTAATCCCGGAGCTGAACGGCCCGCGCGGCTGCTCCCAGGAGGCGTCTGAGGAGCAGCCCGTCAGCGGCGATTTTTCAACCCGTTGTGCGACAATCCTCACAAGACACTCTTTCATGAGATCATCTCGACTTCTTTTGCCGGGTATCGCGGGGTTGGCTTTGGCTGCTGTTCTGGCATGGCCGCAAGCCCCGGGTGCAGCCTCGTCTTCGACTCCGCTGGTGCTGGCCGGAGGCACGCTAGTCGACGTGACCAACTGGGGCGACTCGGCCAAGGACATCCCGGATGCGATCGTGATCGTGCGCGACGGCCGCATCACCGACGTCGGGCTCGCGCATGGCCGTCACCATCCCCAAGGGCGCACGGGTCATCGACTGCACGGCAAGTTTCTCATTCCCGGCCTGATCGACGGCTTTGCCGGCATGAACTCGCAGGGCCAGGCCAACGCTTACCTTTACATGGGCGTCACCACGGTGGTCGCGGTCAGCGACGCGCGCCGCGGCGTCGTCGATTTTGCCGCATCGCCCAGCGCCTCACCTCTACCGCATGGATTCGGTCGGCTCCACCGACAACTGGAGCCTGCTGGCCAAGCGTCCGGAGTGGGCGCAGCAAGCTTCAGAGAGCGTGGCCATCCCGTTGAGTTGAGCCCGGAAGACACCCTGCGCCAGCTCAACGAAACCGCCCGGCTGGGCACGCGCGCCGTCTGGCTGGGCCACAACCTCACCGCCGCCAATGTCCAGTGGATCATCGCCCGCGCCCACCAGTTGGGCCTGGCCACCTATGGCGAGTTCGTCGCCACGCCCTACGAGGTGGGCATCGAGGCCGGCGTGGACGCGCTCGCTGCACATGGGCCGTTACGAGCTGGGCGTCGATTCCCGACGAGTTGCAGCGGCCGCTGGTGGAGGACTCCAGCGGACCGGCGGCCGCCACGGCCTACGACTACGCCGAGCGCCTGCCCCCAACCGATCTGCAACTGCGCGACTACGCCCGCTTCTGGCCGCCCATCACGCCGCGCTGATGCCCACCTTCAGCATCTTCTACGCGCAGTTGCCGGGCCATCGCAATCTGTGGAAGGAGCCGGCCGCCGCGCTGCTCGACCCGGCGCGCGTCTTCGAGCCCGCCGATCGCTCCACCGGCGAGATGGACTATCCGCTCCCCCCCTGGACGCGCCGCCTGCCCGCCATCCGCGCAGCGCTGGATGGAAGAGAGCCAGCGCAAAAAGGCCGACCAGTCGGCGCTGCGGCTGTGGCGGATCAACGAGACGCTCTTTGCCGCCTATCCGCACTATCTGGCCGCCTCCGGCGCGCCGGTCGAGGGCGCCTTGCCGGGCATCTCCATGCACACCGAGCTGGAACTGCTGGTCCGCCTGGGCTTCAGCCCGCGCGAGGCTCTGGCCGCCGCCACCAACAACTACAGCCTGCAATTCGGCTGGAACGAACTGGGCCTGATCGCCCCCGGCCGCCGCGCCGACATTCTGGTCGTCGACGGCGACCCCACCGCTGAACATCTGGAACGCCCGCCGCATCTCCGGCCTCATCCTGGACGGCAATCTGGTCGATCGCGAGGCGGCTGCTGCGATCGACGGCAGGTGAGCCGAACGACGGCCGATGGCCAGTTTCAGCCGAGCAAGTGGCGGAACGCGGCCCGTATCGTTTAACGTAGGGATAGGCGCTCGATTTTCCGGTGGACCTCGGAAGGGAACCATGACTCATTACCACTCGCCAGAGCTCTCCGCACCGCCGCACAACCGATGGCTGCTTCTCATTGCCGCCTACAAAGTGCTTCAGGCGCTGCTGTTTGCGGCCATCGGCGTGGGCGCGCTGCATCTGCTGCACAAGGACGTCGGCGATCTGTTTGCCGCAACTGGCCGACCATCTGCGCTTCAATCCCGAGTCGCGCTTCGTCAACTTCATCCTCGACAAGGTGTCCGCTGCTCGATGACCCGCTGCTGCGGCGGATCGGCGTGGCGCCTTTCGTTACGCCGGCCTGGGCATCCTCGAAGGCATCGGCCTGCTACCTGGAAAAGGCCTGGGGCGAGTACCTGA
The DNA here is from genome assembly GCA_963788415.1 of uncultured Acidobacteriaceae bacterium. Taxonomy (GTDB): domain Bacteria; phylum Acidobacteriota; class Terriglobia; order Terriglobales; family Acidobacteriaceae; genus Telmatobacter. Next base: position 72,403 of record CAWBHO010000129.1, read on the forward strand.
CGCTGGCGCATCACCGCCTCATTCCTGCCTTGGGAGATTTTCGAGGTGTCCGCAGAGTGACCTGGTTTCGCTCCGGCCTGCTGGTGGCCAACCTGCTGGTCTTCTTTTATCTGCTGGCGCTGGTGGGAGGGCGCGAAAAGCGCGCAAACCACTCATCCCAAGGATGATCCGTCTGTCCGCGGAGGTTGCTGGGCGGACTGAGGCAGCAGAAATGTAAATTTCGCTTTTTGTTCTCCTATATATCCTTTGCCTGATTCTGCATAGGGGTAAACCGCCGAACCGAACCCTTCGAGTCAACACAAGATGTTGGGGTAATAGACAATTTCTAATCTATTAGAGCGCATCTCCAGAAACTTCATCGGCTAAAGAGTTGATTTACGCTCATGTTCCATCCGCCGATCGCGTATTGCGAAACCGCTTCCGTCTTCGGGGAAATGACGACCTTCAACTTCATCAAAGAGACAAATGATGGAAAAGCGCGATGCGGCCGCGTTGCTGGCGCTGCTGACAGAAAAAATTGAAGGCATGCTCAACACCGTGGTGCGGCAGATTGGCTTTTCTAACTTTGAACGCCGCGTGCACGGCATGGACGCTGCGTATGCGGCATGGAAGGAACCGGCGAAGCTTTCCGTGGAAGAGCTGGATGGGCTATGGTTGACGACGGCGAAAGAACTATACGGACCAGAAGGCGAGGTGTTCACTTATGAAGACGCCAGCCATCTCTGGTCGTATGTTTCCCATTTCCACCACCCGTTCTACGTTTATGGCTATGCCTTCGGCGAATTGCTGACGCAGAGCTTGTATGCTCAGCAAGCCAGGCTGGGCAGGCAGGGCTTCGAACCGTCCTACCTGGAACTGCTCCGTTCCGGGGCCACCAGGAACGTAGTGGAACTGCTGGAGCCGTTCGGCCTGGTGCAATCCCACGGAAGAAAGCTTCTGGGCGGACGGCATTCGCGGCAGCTTGGGTACGATGATCGGCGAGGTGGAACGCTTAGCCTCGGTCCATAGCCGGAGTTAAGACCGCGCGCAGGAAATCTCATTGCTCGGGTCCAGTTCGCTCCGCGATCGCCCGCAGGTAAGCTTCAAGTTTCTGCAACTGTTCCTCGGTGTGCTCGGCGATCATGCTGTTCTTATGGGCCATTAAAATCAACTTCACGGAGACCAGGAAGACGCCCGCCTCCAAAAGCAGTTCGTGCGTGAATCCCTTCAGGAACAGAGCCAGCAGAAATAGCGCCAGCGTTAAGACAATTACCAGCACCGACCAAAAATCGAAATGGCGCAAGCGGCCTTTACTCATAGCTCTCTCCTGGGCGACGGACCAACCGTAGAAGCTTTCTCATCATAACGTCTGATAGCATTGCAGCCGAATGGTTTGCTAGCCCTGGGAGAGCGGTGCGAGGAACTGTATGACGATCGACATAAATTCTGATCTGGGGAGTCGTTAGAGTCACTGGCCGACGGCACTGATTACGAAATCATGCGCCACATCACCTCGGCCAACGTCGCTTGCGGCGGACATGCCGGCGATGCTCACACCATGCGCCAGACCCTGCGGTGGGCAAAAGGGGTGGGGGTGGCCGTGGGCGCGCATCCCAGCTATCCGGACCGCTAATTGGCCGCCGGGAAATGGCCATGCCGCCCGAAGAAATTGAAGCGGCCGTGCGCGAGCAGATGGCCACTTTGCGCGACTTGGCCGGCGAGCTTGGCTTAGCGGTAACCCACGTCAAGGCGCACGGCGCTCTTTACCATGCCTGCAGCGCGAATCTGCAGGTCGCGCGGGCGGTGGGGCGGGCCGTTCTCGCCATCAATCCCAGCATGATCCTGTATACCCAGGCGGGCGCGGCAGCCCTCGAAACTTGGAAACAAATGGGACTGCGCCGCGCCGGCGAGGCTTTTGCCGACCGCGCTTATGAACCGGATGGCCACTTGCGCGATCGCAAACTTGCCGGCGCGGTGCTCGACGCTTCGCATGCGGCCGAACAGGCGGTGCCATCGCCGGCGTGCGGCGCAGCGTGGTCCTCGCCAACGGAGCTGAGCTTCCGGTGGCAGCCGAAACCCTCTGCATTCACTCGGATACACCCGGCGCTGCCGCCATTGCTCCGGCGCGGTGACCGGCAACTCAAGGCCGCCGGCATTGAGGTCAAGTGTCTGGTCGCCTGATCTTGGGGTGGGAACCCACCCTATCGCTCCAAAAGCGGGAGCGATAAGGGTGGGGCAGCCCCATGAGGAGTGTTGTCAAGAACGGATGGGCCAGCCCCCACGCCCTACGCCCGACATTGCTTTGGCCAGGACTTCACGTCGCTAGCAGACGCCCGGCTGCGCCGCATTGGGCTCGGAAAGCGCGGCAATCTGCTGGCGCAACGCAGCCGCATCCACCGCTACGTGGGGATAGTGCAGGTCAAGCTGCATGGAGTTTCCCTTGCGCAGTATCTCCGCGTGCAGCACTCCTCCGTCGGGCTTTTCGGAGGCCTCGGCGATCCCGGCTCGCACAGAATCGGGCGTGCACACCGCGCCGTTGACCATGTGCAGAGTGTCGCCTTCCAGGACTCCTGCCTGAGAGGGAGGCCCGTTCTCATCAACCTGAAGCACCTCGCATCCGGTTTCCTCTGGATGCTTGCGAAGCTCTTTTTCCGATCCTGCTTGAGCGCCATGCCGAAAGGAACCTTCATGGTATTGCCGTTGGCCGCCATTAGAGTGGCGAGAGCGTCGATCACCTGCTCGGCGTTTTCGCGGGTTGGCACGCACAGAATGTTTAGAGTCCTCATCATGGATAGAGATAGAATAGTGGAACGGCTGCGAACCACGACCAAAACGGCGCAAGTTCACAACCTTTTGGCCCTGACTTCGGGTGGATATTTAAATGGCTTCCTGCCTTGCAACCCATTCTGGCGAGTGCGGTTTGTCGTTGTGGCGGCAACAGGCCTGCTCTTTCTCCCGCTGGCGAAAGGCCAGAGCCATCCAGCCGATCCGAATCGCACGCCGGTCCTGGTCGAGCTATTCACATCGGAAGGTTGTTCCGATTGCCCGCCGGCCGATGAGATTCTGGCGAGGCTCGACGCGAAGCAGCCTGTTCCCGGCGTGGACGCTATCGTGATCAGCGAGCATGTCACGTATTGGAATCACTTGGGCTGGATGGATCCCTACTCGCTGGTTGACGCGGACCAGCGGCAGGACGAATACGTGCAGCGTTTTTTCTCGCCTCGCCAGCCACACCGCAGTTTGTAGTGGATGGAGCCGCCCAGGTGGCAGGAGCCGATCCCCGCAAACTGGTCTTGGAGATTGTCGACGCCGCCAAGGCCCCAAAGCTCGCAATCGAAATCGACAACCCACATCGCGACGCCGACGGCTCCATCGAGTTTTCTGTCAAGTCGGCTCCGGGCACCAAGGCGAAGTTAGTGGCGGCCGCGGTAAATAAGAATTCGACCCAGACAGTGGTCGCACACGGAGAGAACGCCGGTCGAACAGCACCGTTGCGTCCCGCACGAGTTCGCGCGTCGCGACGCCGATCGAGATCGTGAGCCTGCCGATCGGGACATGTGCGGTCACGGATCACGTGGCGCGCTCGTTCGGCGGCGACGAGCACCCCCGCCGCGTCGGCGTCGGGAAGGATCCAGGCGAACTCCTCGCCGCCGACGCGGGCGAGCAGCTCACCCTCGCGCACGACCGTCGAGAGCGCTGCGCGACCGCGACGAGCGTGTGGTCGCCGACGACGTGCCCGTAGCGATCGTTGATCGACTTGAAGTGGTCGAGATCAGGATCGCCACGGACAGCTGGCGGCCGTGCCGGACGGCGCTGGCCATCCCCTCGGCAAGGCGCTGGTGGAAGAGCCGGTGGTTGGCCAGACCCGTCAGCGGATCGTGCGTCGCAAGCCGCTCCAGCTCGGCTTCGTAGCGCCTGCGCTCGCTGACGTCACGGACGGTCGAGACCCAGCCGAGCGAGCGCCGTCGGGCCGGAGCGCCGCCCGCACGGTGATCTCGGCGTCGAAGCGCGAGCCGTCACGCCGGTGCAGCTCCCAGTCGACCGCGCCGCCGTTGGCGGCGATGATCTCGTCGCGCAGGCGGCGGTAATCCGGCTCCGCCTCCGCCGGCCAGAACGGCCATGGCAGGGTCGCGCCGACGAGCTCCTCGCGTGGGAAGCCGGTGATCGCGCAGAGGGCGTCGTTGACCTCGGCGATGTGGTTGGCAGCCGTGAGCAGGTAGCCCTCGCCCATCGCGGCCATGATCGCCGCCGTGCGATCCCGCTCCTCGCGCAGTGCCCGCTCGATCCCCTTGCGCTCGGAGATGTCGGCGAGCTGGGCGATCACGCGCAGCG
>CAWBHO010000130.1:0-17510 GCA_963788415.1 uncultured Acidobacteriaceae bacterium
GTGTATTGCTGGCTACTACCCCGATACTCTGAGCCAGGTCACAGTCTCTTCCACTGGCGGGACGCTCGCTCAGCAATGGTCGGACCTCGTTGAGGGAAATACTTTCCAATACTCCGGCGGATTAGCCTTTGGATCTAACGGTGAGGAATTCGACCCCGCCACCGGCCTGCTGGAAGGTACCTTCGATATATCCAACACTTGCTGTTATCCCAACACTCAAGTGCTGCCGGATTCGGCGATCAATCGCGCGTTTGCCCTGGGCCAGACTCCCTTCTTTAGCTCCTTCGGAATCACCAGCTACAACCTTTCCGAGTTCACACCTTTGGCTGTGGCCAGTTTGGCCGAACTTGCTCCCGATCTCAGTTCCACTTCCAAATTCATCCAGTGGGGCCCTAACGGCTTGGCTTTCATATTGGCCGGAGGTGGCTGTTGCGGCCCGACCACCACTCAGGTTGTGCTGGTGCAAAGCCCAACCCTGCTCCTCACTGCCGGGAAAACCATCAACCCCGCGCCAGCTTCGCATTCTTCCAGCCCAGCGACCGTCACTCACGGAAGCGGGAATGTGCTAATGACTGTCCGCGGCACCGGATTTGTGCCCGGTTCGGTGGTCAACTGGAATAACAAGGCTTTTTCTGCCAAATATGTAAACGAGAGCGAGATAACGGTCTACGTGCCCAAAGCTGCCGTCGCAGCCCCCGGCACGGCTGCCATCGTGGTCAAGAATCCAACCCCCGGAGGCGGAAAATCGAACGCGCTAACCGTAACGATTAAGTAAAGTTCGAAGTTTAACGAAGGGCCCCATTTCTCGCGGCAGTGAGCGGTACAATAGGTGTTTCAGAATGAAGACTGATCGCTGAGGAAAGAATGTTCGAAGTTACTGTTGACGATACTTTTGCCGCGGGCCATTACCTGCGCAATTACAAGGGCAAGTGCGAAAATCCGCACGGGCATAATTACAAAATCCGGGTCACGCTGGCCGGCGCCGAGCTGGACATAGGTGTTGCCTAAAATGATCTCCGCGCCCAGGGTTTCGAGCACGTCCTGGGCCACGGCTTTGACGGTTCCGGCCGTGCCCACCGGCATGAAGACCGGCGTTTCAACGGTCCGGTGCGGCAGGTGAAGCCGTCCCCGCCGTCCGCCGTCCGCGCTTGTTTTGAGTACTTCGAAGTCGAGGCCCACTCCCTGATTCTAACGGGGATTCTACCGGGCGTGCGGTGGCGGTCGGTCTGCCGAGAAAACCGCGCGCCGGGAAATCGACGGAAGAGCCCAGAGGTCATATCTTCAACGGGGTTTGAAAGGGCACGGCTTCAGCCGTGCCGCTTCGGATCAAGGACACACGCGGGCTTTAGCCCCTGGGGCAACGTCCCCGCAATGCACCAGACCGGTGATGAAACAACTCCTACTTTCTCGCTCGAAGGTGAGCGAGGCGGAGTTGATGCAGTAGCGCAGGCCGGTGGGGTGCGGGCCGTCGGGGAAGACATGGCCCAGGTGGCCGCCGCAGCGGGCGCAGGTGACCTCGACGCGGCGCATTCCGAAGCTCATGTCCTCGTGCTCGGCGACGGCCTTCGAGTCGGCGGGCAGCATGAAGCTGGGCCAGCCGCAGCCGGAGTCGAACTTGGCTCCGCTGAGGAACAGCAGCGCTCCGCAACCCGCGCAGTGGTAGTCGCCGGTGTCGTGGTTCTGGGTCAGGAGGCCGGTGAAGGGGCGCTCGGTCGCCTTTTCGCGCAGGATTTTGTACTGCTCGGGAGTGAGCAGCGCGCGCCACTCGGCCTCGGTGCGTTCAATCTTCTCCGGCATTGCAGTCGAATCGGTTGCGTCGCTCACTGTGGACCTCCTGGGCATGCTCCTGCTCAATTCGATGCGCGCGGCGGCGGGAAGGAAGCGAGACCTTTGCCTCAGACCTCGGCGACAACTTCGATTTCGACCAGAACGTCCTTAGGCAGGCGGGCGACTTCGACGGTCGAACGCGCCGGGGCTGGCATGCCCTCGGGGCCGAGATAAGCTCCGTAAACCGCGTTCATGGCGGCAAAATCGTTGAAGTTCTTGAGAAAAACGGTCGTTTTCACCACTTTTCCGAGGCTGGAGCCGGCCGATTCCAGAATCGCCTTCAGGTTTTCGATGACCCGCGTGGTCTGCTCGCTGATGCCGCCCGCGACCACCTGTCCGGTGGCCGGGTCAAGCGGAATCTGGCCGGCGGTGAAGATCAGATTTCCCGTGCGCACGGCCTGCGAATAGGGGCCGATGGCCGCGGGAGCCTTGTCGGTTGCGATGACGTGTTTGCTCATGGCTTGATTGTAGCGGCAAATCGAAAAGCCTACATGGCAGTCAGTACATGGAGTTGTTACACTTGGGGCCAGAGCACAGCCAGTTCAAAGCGTCGGGATCTGGAACGCGGACCTACCGGCAAGGAGGAAGCATCCTCATGCAACAAATCTCCTCGCGTTTTATATTTATTCACAAACGAATCTTTCCTTTGTTCTGGTTTGGATTCCTGGCCTTCTTCCTTGTCAGTGTTCTACTTGTCCGGCAACGCGGAGGAGCTCCACCTCCCTTTTTTGTGCTTGTTCCACTATTTATGGGCGTATTTGGATTCTTCATGATGAAGAAGATGCTGTGGGACCTCGCGGATCAGGTATGGGACGCCGGGAGTTATTTGGTCGTGCGCTTTGGGAGCGAAGAAGAACAGATTCCGCTCTCGAATATCACCAACATCAGTTACTCATATATGATGAGCCCGCCACGGGTCACGCTTACGCTCCGGACAGCCGGACGCTTCGGAAATGAAGTTTCGTTCTCTCCGCCTATAAGCTTTGTTCCTTTTGCGAAGAGTCCAATCGTCGCAGACCTGATTCAGCGCGTCGATGCGGAAAGGCAAGCTTCAAGGTAATTCTTTCTCGAAGAACTCGCCTTGGCGTTCATTTTTCCGGCGATGAATAGGTGCGGTCAATTCTCCAGCCTGATTCCTGCGAAGATGAAATCTCGTAGCGCTCCTTGTCCTTGCCAGGAACAGTAGACGCAACCGCTCAACCGAGGATCGTGTTGTCGATCAGCCGCGTTGCGCCCACCCAGGCGGCCACGGCGAACAGGCTGCCGGGCGCGGCGGTTTTCACCGGCTCGAGCGTGGCCCAGTTCACCAGTTCGATGTAGTCCACGCGGACCGCGGGTTCGGCGGCGAAGATTTTCCGGGCGGCTTCGATCAACGCGCCGGAGTGGCGTTCGCCGCTGGAGACAAGCGTTTCCACCTGGTGAATGGCGCGGCTGAGCGCAAGCGCCTGGGTGCGTTCAGCCGGGCTCAGATAAAGGTTGCGGGAACTGAGAGCCAGGCCGTCGGGCTCGCGCACGATGGGGCAGACCACGATTTCCGCGGAGAGGCGCAGGTCGGCCACCATGCGGCGCAAAACGGAGACCTGCGCCGCGTCTTTCTGCCCGAAAAATGCGCGGTCGGCCTCGGTGGCGATCAGCAGCTTGGCCACCACCGTGGCCACGCCGCGAAAGTGGCCGGGGCGGGATTGGCCGTCCAGCCGATTGCTCAGGCCCTCGACATCGACAAATGTGGCGATGGGGCTGGATGGGCCGCCGGGATAAAGTTCCTCGACCGGAGGTGCGAAGACGGCGTCCGCGCCTTCGGCCTCGGCCAGCGCGCAATCGGCCTCGAAGGTGCGCGGGTAGCGGGCGTAATCCTCGTTGGGGCCGAACTGCGTGGGGTTGACGAAGATGCTGACGGCGGCCAGGCCGCGGGAGTCGCGGGCGGCGCGAATCAGCGAGGCGTGTCCGGCGTGCAAGGCGCCCATGGTGGGCACCAGGCCGATTGCATGGCCAGCACGGCGGCCTTCGCGCGCCCACTCGCGGATGTCGGCGACCGTAGAGAAGATTTCCATCAGGCCTTTCTCAACCCCTTGGCTTTCTGCGTTGTTTTGAAAGATTCGCGCGCCGCCGCCGGAAGGTGGTAGCTTTCCTCGTCGGAAGGGAAGGCGCGCTGCTCGACGTCTTCGCGATAGTGTTCGATGGCCGAGCGGATCAGCGCGCCCGCGTCGGCGTAGCGGCGAACAAACTTGGCCGCCGGAGCGAAGGTGAGATTGACCAGGTCATGAAAGACGAGAATCTGGCCATCGCAATCCGGACCGGCGCCGATTCCGATGGTGGGAATGGGCAATTCGGCGGTAATCGCCGCGGCCACTTCGCGCGGAACGCCTTCGAGAACCAGCGCTCCGGCTCCGGCCTCGGCCAGCGCTTCAGCGTCGGCCTTGAGCTGCAAGGCGGCGTCGGCGCTACGGCCCTGCACGCGGTAGCCGCCCATGCGGTGAAGGCTCTGCGGCGTCAGTCCGAGGTGGCCGACGACGGGAATTTCGGCCTCGCTGAGGGCGCGCACCAGCTCGACGCGCGGCCCTTCGATCTTCACCGCCTCGGCGCCGGCTTCCTTGACGAAGCGGACGGCGTTGGCCACTCCCTCATCGACCGTGCCGTGGTAGGAGCCGAAGGGCATGTCGGCCACCACCAGAGCGCGGCGCACGGCGCGGCGCACGGCGCGGGTGTGATGGAGCATTTCGTCGACGGTCACGGCCATCGTGTTTTCATGACCCAGAACGACCATGGCCAGCGAGTCGCCCACCAGGATCAGGTCGATGCCGGCCTCGTCCGCCAGCCGCGCGCTCGAATAGTCGTAAGCGGTCAGCGCGGAGATGGGCTTGGCTTGACGCTTTCGCTCGGAAAGCGCGGGCATGGTGACTTTTGTGATGGGGATGCCGGTGGGGGCGGAACTCGATCCGCCGGAGAAGTTGGTGATGCTCATATTGCCTCCAGTGCCGCTCCGGAACCTCAGGATGCGACCCGAACAAACAGAGTATACGCCCAAGAACACTCCGCGGCGCAAGGTGTACGTCCCAATTCCACGGCGGCCGGTTCGGCTGCGTCAGAGCCGCGCGCACTTCTTGTCAGATGCGGTCGGCCGGGAAGCTGCCGACCAGTTCGCCGGCGGCGATGTGGCGGCCGGCCAGCACGATGGCATGGCTCGCGATGCGGGCCGCCGGGCCGATGACGGTGGGCAGCAGCGCGACCTCGCCGTAGTCGTGCGCGGCGTGGCTGTGAGAGTAAATGCGGGCGAAGGAGCCGATCACGGCGCCCTTGCCGATGGTGATGCCGCCGCGGTCGTTCAACAGCGCGCGCTGGCGGATGGTGACGCCCTCTTCGATGGCCAGATTGTAGCCGTAGGTCAGGTCAACGCCGTGGTAGATTTTGACTCCGGCGCCGATGCGGGCGAAGAGGTGGCGGCCCAGCATACAGCGGAAGCGCACGCCCAGCCAGTGGTTGGTCCCGATGGGCGAGCGATCGAACATCTGCCAGAACCAGAGCAGCGGCTTGCGCTTGGCGAACTCGACGGGATCGGCGTCAGGAAAGTGCTCGGCCTCCAGGGTCACGTTTTCCGGGTCCAGCGAGAGCGAGAGCACGTTGCCGGGCAGCTCCGAGGTGAGCGTCAGGTTGAGCTTGCCCCCGTGCGGGCGGCCCAGATAAAGCTGGTAGAGCTGGTCGCGCACAATCTCGGCGCGGCGCTCCGGGGCCTGGTGGCGGGTGAACTCGTCATCGAGAAACTGGATCCAGCGGCGGTAGACCTCCTCGGCCTCGAGCGCTGGATGCGGCGTCTGGTTTGGATAATTTCCCATACGCATTGCACCATACACCACCAGGGTTGGGTAGATCGAGTGCTGGCGTGCGCCGGGAACGGCCCGGCGCGCGCTTTCCTCTCATCCGGCAGGCTGCCCGGCGGCTCGTAAAGCCCGCATCCTTCAGATTCAGAAGACGCATCTAGAAAGAGCCGTGCGCTTTGCCCTTGCATCCTGACCGGAAGCCTTTTAAGATGCGTCAATTGACTATGCCCGATTCGAGTCTCAATTCGTACCCATCCTCGCCTTTGCCGGCTGCTCCGCGGCTACGCCTGGGCAAAGTTTGCGTGGCCATTCAGGCCGGCTCCGCGCAGGGAGCTGATCGAGCGGGCGAAGGCGGCGCTCAAGGACGCGAAGTTTCTCGAGTTCCGGCTGGATTCGCTGCCCAAGCCGGCCGCGGCGCATGCCCGGCGTGAAGGAGTTTCTTGCCGCCCATCGCGAGGTGACGGTCATCGCCACCTGCCGGCGGAAGGAGTTTGGCGGGCAGTTTCGCGGGGGCTTTGAAGGCTGAGCTGGATCTGCTGATTCAAGCCGCCCAGGCCGGTTGCCAGATCGTCGATCTGGAGGTCGAGTCGGCCGAGGAGGCCGTGCCCAGGCAATTGGAGACATTGCGCGCCGCGCTGCGCGCGGCGGGCACGGCGCTGCTGGTCAGCTTTCACGACTTCTCCCGCACCAAGGATCTGGAGCAGGCGGCGCAGCGGATTGAAGCCTTCCATCCGGATTTCGTCAAAGTGGTTTCGACCGCCCGCTCGCTGGCCGACAACCTGGCCGTTCTCAGGCTGATCGAGGAACGCTCGCTCTCGTCCGAGGTGGTGGGCATCGCCATGGGCGAGGAGGGGCTGGTGAGCCGCGTGCTGGGCCTGAGAGCCGGCGCTGCCTTCACCTTCGCCTCGCTCTCTGAGGGGCCGGATGCGGACTCCAATCTGGCCACGGCTCCCGGCCAGGTGACCGTGCGCACCCTGCGCGACCTTTACCGCGTCGAGCAGCTTGATCAGGCCACGCGCATCTTCGGCGTGGCCGGCAATCCCATCGCCCACTCGCTTTCGCCGCTGATGCAGAACACGGCCTTCCGCCGCGAGGGCGTGAACGCGGTGCTGCTGCCGCTCAAGACCGGCGAGCTGGCCGACCTGCTCACCCTGGTGCGCGAACTGCCGCTGGCCGGCGCGGCCGTGACCATGCCGCTGAAGCAGCGAAGTTGCTGCCCCATCTGGCGAATTCGGACCCGCTCACCGCCCGCATCGGCTCCTGCAACACGCTGCGCACCGGGGCCGACGGCAAGCTCTACGGCTTCAACACCGATGTGGCCGGGGTGATCCGCCCGCTGGAAAAACGTCTGGCGCTCAAGGGCGCGCGCATCGCCGTTCTCGGCGCGGGCGGCGCGGCGCGGGCTGCCGTCTTCGGTCTTGTCGCCCAGGGCGCGGAGGTCTTCGTCGTCAATCGCACCCATGAAAACGCCGTGAAACTCGCCAAGGAAGCCAAGGCCAAGGCGCTCGAGCACGAGCAGTTCGCCAAGAGCAGGTTCGACGTGCTCATCAACTCAACTCCCTGCGGAATGGCGGGAGCCAAGCAGCCGCTGCCCATCGAGGAAAACGAGCTGAACGCCGGGCTGGTCTTCGACATGGTCTACAACCCGCTGGAGACGCCTCTGCTGAAGCTGGCCAGAGAGCGCGGCATCCCGGTCATCACCGGCCTGGAAATGTTCGTCCAGCAGGGCGCACGGCAGTTCGAAATCTGGACCGGGAAGCCGGCTCCCGAGGCGGAGATGCAGCGCGTCGTGGAACTCGAACTCGGCAAGCGGGGCTGAGAGGCGGGCGGCGCGAGGCAAAAACTCCACCCTCAGTGGTGATGGGCCACCAGAACCATCAGCAGCAGAATGACCACCGGGATGAGCGCCAGCGCGGTGTAATAGAGAATCTTGCGCGAGAGCTGTGATTTGCGCTTCTGCCAGTCCCGCAACTCCTCCCGGTCCGCCACACCGACCTGGTCCAGGTGTCCCAGATCCGAGGCAAAATCGCGCGCCTTGGCATAGCGGTTTCTGGGATCCCTTTCAAGAGCGCGATACAGAACTTCCTGCAACTCGGGAGAGATGGACGGGTTGGCCACGCGCGGCGGCGTGGGGTGGTTAAGAAGGCGGTCATTCATCGCGGCCAGGGGCGAGGGGCCAGAAAATGGCAGCTTACCGGAGAGCATCTCGTAGAGGATGACTCCCATCGAGTAAATGTCGGAGCGGCCATCGCCGCGTTTGCCCTTTACCTGCTCCGGCGAGATGTAATTCGGAGTGCCCAGACCGGCGGTGAAGTTGGCGTAAGTCAGCCGGCGTGCGGCCGAGTCGCCGGCTATGCCAAAATCAATCAGCTTGATGTTGTCGTCGTCGTCGACCATGATGTTTTCCGGCTTCAGGTCGCGATGGACGACGCCGTTCGAGTGAATGTAGTCCAGGCCATTCAAAACCTGGATGGCGATGCGGATGGCGCGGTCGTGCGGCAGCGGCCCTTCATCCAGAATCTGGCGCAGCAGCCGCCCCTCGCACCATTCCATCACCATGTAGATGCGGGAACGCTCCTCGCCGCCGAAGACGCGCATCACCGCCGGATGATCGAGCTTTTCGCCGATTCCGGCCTCTCTTTGAAAGCGGTCGAAGAGAATCGGGTCGGACTCCAGATCGGGGTGAGGAATCTTGAGGGCGACCTGGCGGTTGTTGCGCGTGTCGATGGCGCGATAGATGGAGGCCATGCCGCTGCGGGCAACTGGCGCTTCAATGCGATAGAAGTCGATCTGCGAACCGGCTTCAGGACTGTCGTGAAAACCCATCGTCAGGTCAGCTCCATTGAAGTAACTGATCTTACTTTACCGGGAAAGAGGAGGAAAACAGTAAGGGTTGCGTAAGGCTTTTCAAAGTTTTATCGGGATGGTTCAGGCGGGCAGCCGGTAAGGGCGCCCGCGGTACATACCCACCCGCTCCACCGAGCGGACGCGGATGACCTGCGCCGTGGTATTGTCGCCGCCGTCAATCTCGACGGCGCGAGCGACCAGTTCGCGGGCTATCTCCTCGATCTTCTTGTTCTGCGAGACGATCGCGGCCAGTTCCGTTTCGCTCATCTCGTCATGAACGCCGTCGCAGCAAAGAACCAGCACGTCGCCGGCCAGCAGGGTGAGCGCGGTCGTGTCCGGGGAGACGAACATCTCCGGTCCCAGCGAGCGCAGGATCACGTGCCGCGATTCCGACTGGGCCATCTCACTGGCCGAGATCAGGCCCAGCTTTCTCTGCTCATTGACCCAGGTGTGGTCCTGGGTAATCTGCTTCGCCACTCCGCCGCGAACCAGATAACAACGCGAGTCGCCCACGTGCGAGACGACCGCCTGATCGTGGCGCAAAGCGCAGGCCACCAGGGTGGTGGCCATCCTCTTGCCCTGGTATTCGGGAGCCAGGGTGCAATCGTGAACCGCCGCGTTGGCCTGCTGAACAAGCCGCGGCAGGAGGGCGGCGAGCGGGGCGCCGGGCTGTGCCTTGGCAAACTCCTCGGCGAGAACTTTAACCGCCATGGCCGATGCTATCTCGCCCAGGTCCATCCCCCCGACTCCGTCGGCCAGAGCGAACAGATAGCCGTGCGAGCGTGACTGGCGGCGTGAAGCGGGAATGAAGAATCCCGTCGCGTCTTCATTGTTGGTGCGAACCTTGCCGAAATCGCTTGCCTGGCCGAACTGTACATCCAACATGGGCGCCGCCGCCTTGGGAATCTTCTCAGGGAATCTGCTGAAAACACCGTCGAAAGGTATTGTGAATCATTTGTCTTCGAACCGTCACCGTGCGGCGTCTCTGTTGCTCACCTCCCTGGGAGGAGGCGAGCAGAGACGCCGCCCAACGGTTGCGGAAGGTATGGCCGTGCTCATGGACGCGAGATACGCCTTCATCCAGGCTTGCAGCTTGTTGGTTTCATCCAGTTCGGCAAACAGATTCTCCATATGATTCTGCTGCGTTGTATGTCACCCGTCAACCCTCTCGACTCACGCCGCCTTCTCAGTCCCGCGTCTCGACTCGTCATACATCGACGCCATCTCCCCCATGTACTCCACAAACTCAGGATCGCCGGAGTCAATTCTCCGCGACAGCTTTACTCTCAATGCATTCGCCCGGAGCCTTCTCTCCGTCTGCACGCGGTTGGTATAGAAATCGAATAAATCAAAGTGATTGAAAAACAGCAGCCAGCCATCCTCGAGCGTCACGATGTAGGGGAGCGCGGGCGCGACATAGAGCAGTGCGGGTTGCTCTTCCTGGCTGAGCGGATGCCCCGCATACTCCAAGTCTTCCTTGATCAGGTCCCCGCCGGGATAATCCGCCAAGGCGGCCTCGATTGTTGGGTAGTCTTCGCGGCTGACAAACATACAACCTCCTCGGAAATTGCCGTCGATGTTGTTGATCGCCATTCCATCAAGCAGCAGATGGGTGCCGGCCGCTTGATGGAATGGAGTGAAGAATTAGAGAGCCGATCTGGATTCGAGCAAGATTGCCTTGCCTTTGGCCTTGGACGAACGAAGGAAGTAAACGGCGCCGTAAATGCCCCAGACGGCCGAGATGCCCAGCGCCAGCAGAGGTTCCTTGAAGGTTCCCAGACCGAAGACCGGGCTGATCAGGTAATAGGCCATCAGAACGATGTTGGCGATCAAGCCAAAGCCGGGAATGAGCAGATGCAGAACCACATTGTAGTCGGGGCGCTTGTGGTAGGCCACAATGCACAGGAAGCAGCTGAGCGCGTAGAGAATGAAGGTGCCGAAATTGGAGGTCAGGGTGATGGCCAGCAGCGAGTTGGGCAGCGCCGCCAGGGTGTTATGCGAGGGATAACCGAAGCTCGAGAAGATGCCGTGCGGCAGGGCGGCAATGGCCGCATCGGTGGGCGCGCCGGCGTCGCCGAAGGCCAGCGAGACAGCGATCACGCCGACCACCGCGGAGATGACCGCCAGCGTCCAGATGGCGCGCCGCGGGGAGAGGGACTTGGCGTGCAGGATTCCGAAGTGCTCCGGAGCCTCATCGTCCTTGCCCATGGCGTAGGTGACGCGTGCGCCAGTGTTCATGCAGCTCAGCGTGGTTCCGATCAGCGCCAGAAAGACCGTAATGGCTTCGGCCAGCATGAAGTACTTGCCGTGCCCCTGGCCGAGCAATGCATCGCCGACGATGATCATCATATCGCCGATCGGAGCCGCGGAATTGGCCGCGCTCTGCATCGTATAGCCCGAGTTGAGAAAGTAGTTTGCGGCGAAATACTCGATCAGGTAACAAACCAGCCCTTGTATCAGCAGCGAGGCTATGACGGCGATGGGTATATGTTTGGTTGGGTTCTTGGCCTCGCCTCCCATCGAGGTGACCGATTCGAAGCCGACCAAAATCAGGATGGCGACGGTAGCCTGAATGAACATCCAGTTCAGGTTGTGCGGCGACACCACCGAGGCGGCCGAGGTGTGGGTGAGCATGTTGCCGCTGGAGTCTTTGGCGGGATAGGTGATGACGTAGGGCACCGGCTTGCCGGCCGCATCGAGCAGCGGCAAGGGGTTGCCGCTGGCGTCGCGCATCGTCGAACCATCCTTGGCGGTGGCAAATTGGTAAGTATAAGTCGAAAGCGTCTGCGAGTCATACTGGAAGCCGGTCGAACCCGTCGGATGATTGACGCGGTAGCCAAGCGCCAGAACGCTGAAGACAATCAGCGCGGAGATCTGCACCACATTGATGGCGATGTTGACGGCGGTCGAGGCGCCAGCCCCCTTCGATGCGATCCAGGCAACAAAGAAAGAGAAGACAACCGCGATCAGCGCCATGAAGACGGGGCCAGGATTGCCTCCGCTGATGAAAGTGGGGTCGAGAAATCCAACCACGTAGCCGACGAAGATGCCGGTGGTGGCCACCATCACGCCGGGATAGACCCAGTAATAGAGGTGAGAGCCCCAGCCCACGATGAACTTGGCCACGCGAGCGTACTTGAAAGCTTTTTCTTTGGAGAGCAGCGCCTGCTCGGCGTAGTAATAGCTGGAGCCGGTGCCGGGGTACAGCTTGGAAATCTCGGCGTAGGCGACCGCGGTGGCCAGGCAGAGCAACAGGGCGGCGAAGATCCCCGACCACATCGCGGGAGCCGTGGACGGCTGGCCGGCCGTGCCGGTGGTGGCCTGGATGAAGAAGGTGAGCCAAAGAAACGCGCCCGGGGCGATGAGCGCCATTGCGTTGCTGGTCAGCCCGGTAAGTCCCAGGGTGGCCTGCATCTGAGGTGCTTTCTGATCTGCCATGTGCATTCTCCTGTGCTGCAAAGTTGTTATGGCCGCTTACGATGGATAGCTTTCTCGAATCTTGCTAACCTTTCCGCCAGGATCGATAAATAAATCCCCGAATGAGTTATCTGAATCCTAAAGCTGAAGAGATAAAGATCAAATGAGGGAACCGAAAGTTAGTAAAAAAGCTGATAAATGAAGCAGCGAGTTACATTAACTTCGCAGCGATCAAGTCGCGAGCGATCTGTTCACGACTTGATTGCGATGCCGGTCAAAATGAACGGGCGCTTCGGGACGAAGCGGGCAACGGCCCTACTGCGGCTACCGAATCAAGCCTTGATCGGGCCTTGATCTCGAGCCTTGATATCGAGCCTTGGCCGTGCCCAGTTCGTTGCCCCTTTCGATGGATCAGCAGATGGCCGCCCTGCGCAGCGCAGCCAGCGTCTCGATTCGGCTATTTCCCAATATTGTTGCCGAAGATGAAGCCGAATTCGAGTACGCCCCTGAATTGGTTCGCATCCGATCCCGTCTTGCCAAAAACGGCTCCCGGCGTGTAATCCGTGGCGTGCACCCATGCGAGGTCGCTGCGAAGGTACATCCCTCCCTTTTGATAGGTTGGCGTCGCGGTGAAAGTGGTGCCTGCGCTGCCAGCCCCAAAGCCCAGCAAATTGAGCGATCCGTCGGTCGCACTTCCCGAACTCGTCAGGTATTCCACGCGCGCCGGAAGCGAAAAGCCTTTTTTAAATGCGTAGCTGACGTTAAGCGCGCCGCCAGTTGAGGATGTGCCTTTGATGACGCCTACCTTCGTGTTGGTCGGTACATTGCCGTATTGGAAGTACGGCGAAACAATCCATGGGCCCTTGGTGTAGGTATAGATCACCGCGTGCATATAGCCGTTGTTCTGCACCGGCGTAGCGACCGTCTGATAGGCAGTCTGCCCGAGGTTTCCCATCCCGTCGTACACCAGGGTATGAGGCCCCTTTGTAAAGGTCAGCGACCCCGACAGCCAGGAGTACCGGCCGGAATAATAACCGTCGTTCCAGCTCAACGCGGCAGTCAGGTATTTGCCGACGGTTTGATTCACCTGGATGCCGCGATTGATGGCGTTTTCCTGCGCCCAAACGATGCCGCGCTCGATGTTGAAGTTCTGGTAGGTGAAGGTGGATTCGGCGCCCATCAGCGTGGGAAGAGAGCCGATTTCAAAAGACGTGGTCTTTCCCGCCGGTAACTTCAGGAAGGCAACTGGAACAGGCCCGTAGAAATCGCTCATGGTGTTTTGGGCGTCAAGAAACGGCGATCCGAGTGTCGGCATGGTATAGGCGCCAACCTGAATGTAGTACTGGATCTTTCCGTCCGGCTTCTGAATGAAGATCTGGCCGTTGCTCAGAGTGGCCTGCGAACTGTCGTCTCCCGGCACGGGATTGTTCTGGAACTGCGCGAAACCGGTGATGATGCCGTTGACCGACAGCTTGCCCAATGGCCCGGCATCGAAGATCGCTGGCGGAAGCCATTGCAGCGGACCGGTGAGAACGAATGTGGAAAGCGGGGCTGGGGCTGCTGCCGGTGCGGGCGCCGCCGCGGGCTGATCGGCCGGAGCCGGAGTTTGCGCGCCTGCCGCCATGGCGATGGCCATCAATGCTCCTGCCATCGTTTCCAGAATGCGATTCGATTTCATGTTCATCGGCACTGTTCCTCCCAAAAAGATGTTTGCTGCAAAATGCATGAAACGCGGAATGTATGGAACCGGAGAATGGAGGTGGATGCTGCGCGGCGAGATCGGCTTCAGGCCTGGTGTTCATCGCCAAACGGCAAGCCCGTCTCATGGATGCCATCGGGAAGAAATAATTTCTTCCTCGAAGCAGTGCAACTGCTGCGACTGATATCAGTAACGCAAATAAGACGTAAATAACCCATGAAGAAAGTGCAAAAGAAAGATGGGTGCGATTGATTTTCAGTTTGGAGGAGCAAAGTCAAGCAAAGTGCGGCACAGATAAAGGGGCTGCCTTTGGTCTCATCTCACCTGCATCAGGCGCGCGATCCAAGCAATTTCTTTCCGTCTCAAAAAGGGAGAGCGAGAAGCTTGGCCTGCCTCGCCGCAATGCGGCTGAAGAACAAGCTAATCGCGCCCATTGCGCCTGAAGCCACGCATGGCGATGCTGCTCGGGTTCCGCAAGCTACGGCCAATGGCGGGCTGCTTGTTTTGGCATTGGTGAATCTTTAGATTTTCCCGCCGCCTGGAGACTAAAGCCGTGCGCCCCGAAGCCGATGAACTGCTTGTGTGGATGGGATCATTGCAGTGCGCGGGGGTGGGCGATTGAGAAGCGGAATTTATGAGATTTTCCCCATCCAGCCTGTCATCCGGTGGCTCTTCGGCTGCTCGGAATCAACCCGGAGGAAGCGATGGGCACAGTAGGACTGAGCTTTGGGTCGCCAACCAGCGGTGAGGGTTTCGATGTAAGTACGACGGTCTCCTCGATCGTAGCAAATTTGCAAAACGTCGAGACGCCGTGGAAGACCCAATTGACCACATTGGAGAGCCAGGATACGGTGATCTCCAGCCTGGGGACGCTGTTCTCGAATCTCTCGACGGATATGAGCAGCCTTACCGATGCGACGGGCGTGCTGGCGGAGAAGGAGGGCTCCAGCTCCGACAGCAATGTTCTGACATTGACGGCGGCCAGCTCATCCGCGGTGGCCGGCACTCATGCGGTGACGGTGACGAATCTGGCGGCAACTTCGAGCGGATATCTGGCCGAGATCCCCAGCTCTTCCAGCACGCTCTCCGGCTCCATCACATTGCAGGCGGGAAGCGGCTCGCCGCTGACCATCACGCTGAACTCGACCAACAATACGCTGGCGGGACTGGCCTCGACCATCAACGCATCCGGGGTGGGCATCACCGCCTCGGTGCTGACCGACTCCTCCGGTTCGCGCCTCAGCCTGGTTTCGGGCACCTCGGGAGCCACTGGGAACATTACCGTCAGCGACAATACGATCGCGGCCAGCGATACGACGCTTACCGCCTCGGTGACAGCGGGCACGAACGCTGCCGGAAGCACCAGCGCAACGGCCTCGGCCAGCACCCTGATGGGGATTACCGATGCCAGCGATACGCTGACCGGCTCGATCACCATCACCGTCGGCAGCGGTACGGCGCAGACCATCACCATCGATTCATCCAGCAACACGCTCTCGACTCTGGCCACGGCGATCAACAACGACAGCCTCGGGGTCACGGCTTCGGTGGTGACCAACAGCAATGGCTCGTCGAGCCTCAAGCTGGTCTCGAACAATACCGGGACGGCCAACAATCTGACGGTATCTTCGAGCATCGTCGACACCAGCAATACATTGGGCTATACCTCTGCGGTGACGGGCGTGGACGCCAACCTGACGATCGACGGCGTGAACCTGCAAAGCGCATCGAATACGGTGGAAGACATGATTCCCGGCGTGACCTTCCAGTTGCTTGCGCCCAGTTCGTCCGAATCGGACGGAAGCCTGGAGCAGGTGCAGGTGGTGATCGCCAACTACAATACGGATGTGGTGAGCTCGGTTGAATCCCTGGTGAGCGACTATAACTCACTGATCAGCGCCATGACCACCCAGGAAGGGGACGACAGTTCAGGCAATGCGGAGCCATTGTTCGGATCGCCCACACTTAATCTCCTGCAACAGCAGCTGTTGGGCGGCATTAACACGCAAAATCCCAACGGGTATCTGACCGCGGTCACCGACAGCACCGACCCGACGCTCTCCGGCAGCCTCGATTTCACGGTGGGAAGCGGCACGACTTACACGGTTTCGATCGGCGACCCACCGAGCACGGGCGCGGTCGCGAACACGATTTATACCGGATCGGGGAGCGGGTACAACACGCTCGCCGGTGTGGTCGCGGCCATCAACGCCGCCAGCGGAACTTCGGTGAGCTCTTCGGTCACGGCGGGCGCGGATGCTTCGGGAAGCACCAGTGCTGTAACATCGAGCGCCACTCTGACATCGCTTCCCTTCGTCGACGATCAGCTCTCCGGCTCTCTGGCCGTCACGGTGGGCTCCGGTACGACGGAGACCATCGTCATCGGCTCCGAGCCGAGCACGGGCGCGGCCGCTGACACCCTTTACACCGGCAGCGGCGTTAACACGATCACCGGGCTGGCCTCTGCCATTAATGGGGATAGCAGTCTCGGCTTCACGGCCAGTGTGGTCACCAGCGCCGACGGTACGCAGACGCTGTCGTTGCAATCCGGAACGAGCGGCAAAAGTGGGTCGTTGACGGTGGCCTCCAGCCTCGACGCCGCCGGCGTCGGCTTGAGCGCCAGCGTGGCGACCAGCGATGGAGATTCGACTCTCTCGCTGATCTCCGCGACTGCTGGATCGAGTGGAGCTTTGTCGGTCACTTCCAGCATGAAAGCCATCAGCGACACCGCGGTGACTTCTACCGTAACCGCGGGATCGAGTACGGTGGTCTCAAGCGCAACCCTGAGCACCATCTCGGACTCCAGCGATACGCTGAGCGGATCAATCACCATCCAGGTGGGCACGGGGACGGCGCAGACGATCACCGTTGGCTCATCGAGCAACACGCTCTCGACTCTGGCCACGGCCATCAATAAGGCCGGCGCTGGGGTTACGGCCTCGGTGGTCTACAACAGCAACGGAGCCTACCTCTCGCTGAGCTCGGGAACATCGGGGACGGCCGGAGACTTGACCGTCACCTCGAATCTTCTCGATACCACGGCTACCAATACGGCGAATCTGAGCTATACCAGTTCGTCGGATATCAATAACCTGAGCAGCCTGGGCATTTCCGTGAACACCGACGGGACACTCAGTCTGAGCACTTCCAGCCTGGACTCCGTTTTGAACACGGACTTCAGCAGCGTGGCGGGCTTCTTCCAAAACGCGAACAGTTGGGGCCAGAGCTTCAATACCATGCTGACTAACGCCGGCACCAGCTCGACGACGGGGATTCTGGCGCTGGCCTCAAGCTCCAACAGCAGCATCGAATCCACGCTCAATGCGGACATCTCGAAGGAGGAGCTTCAGATATCCGCCGAGAAGAAGAGTTTGACCACCGAGTTGAACAGCGCCAACGAAGTCATGCAGGAGATTCCCACCGAGTTGGATTCAATCAACGAGCTCTATTCAGCGATCACCGGATATAACAGCAGCAGCAGTTAGACAAGGAGTTAGACCCCCATGGGAAGTTATCAGGAACATGCATTGGACGGCGCTTCGGCGGTCGATCTGGTCGTGGCGCTCTATGACGGCATTCTCCGCTTTCTTTACGCAGCCACAGCGGCCGCTGAGCGGGGCGACGCGGCGGCCCGCCGAACCGCAGTCAAGCGGGCTCTGGATATCATCATCCACCTTCAGGCGCGGCTGCGCATGGATGTGGGTGGACGGCCCGCGCAGGTGCTCAGCGAGTTCTACGCATCGGTCTTCGCGCAGATATTGCAGGCCTCGCAGTCGGGCTCGCGGCAAAAGTTCGAGCACGCCATCGAGTGCGTCAAGACGGTGCGTGACGCCTGGCGCCAGGTGGCCGTCGATCCTGAAGTTAACCCGGCTCCACTGCAAATGAACGCGACCTCCTCCAGACAC
>CAWBHO010000131.1:0-15524 GCA_963788415.1 uncultured Acidobacteriaceae bacterium
TTTGTTGCTTTCTTCCTTTCTCTCTCTCTCTCTCTCTTTTCTTTCTTTCTTTCTTTTTGTTTCCTTTCTTTCTTTCTCTCTCTCTCTCTCTCTCTCTCTCTCTCTCTCTCTCTCTCTCTCTCTCTCTCTCTCTCTCTCTCTCTCTTTCTTTCCTTCCTTTCTTTCTTTCTTTCTTTTTCCTTCCTTTCTCTCTCTCTCTCTCTCTCTCTCTCTCTCTCTCTCTCTCTCTCTCCATGGCTGGCAACATCGCCAGAGGCGAGATCGCTCCGCGGAAGGCCTCGTCGGTCATCTCTGCGGCGGTCGACTGATTTACATCCGCCTCTAGGCCCAGCAGCAGCGGCGGCAGCCCGAATGCATTGGCGACCATCCGGATCAGAAACTCCTGCCAGCTCAGCCGCATATCCGCATCCGTGCCCTGCGCGAAGCGCAACACCTCTGGTTTCTGCTCGGTCGAGAGCAGCGGCACCCTCCCCGTTCCCTCAATCTCGTCCTGCCACCAGCGGATCAGCCGGTCGTGCTGCGTGGGTGTGGCCTCGTTCAGCCACAGCGCATACTGCGCCACCGAATTGGCCGCCAATTTGGCCGCGTAGCGGTGCGCGCTCAGAAACTGATTCACCGTCTCGAAGGCCACCTCCAGCGGCCCCAGACCAAAGGGCGTGAAGCTGCGCGGATTCATCCGCACATACATCAACTGGTCGTCGCGCAACTCAATCGCGCTCGACTCCAGTTGCCCCGGCATTGCTTGCGCATAGCGGGGCGTATCCGGCTGCCCGTCCCACTTGGGGTTGACTCGAATCGAGGCGCCGTCCACCGCCCACAGCATCGCCGGCCGCTCCCCGTCGCCGGTCGGTTCCATCTCGATGGCCCCGTATCCGCCGGTTAGAACGTCTTCGATCACCTGCTCTATCAGAGTTCGAAAACTGTCCGCGGCATTGGGCTCTTCCAGCGTTCTGCGCAGCGCCCGGAGCTTTCGCTCGGCAAAGGCGAGTTCCCCCGGTTTCACCCCTCGCCGCACCCGCACTTGCCAGTCCATTGCCGCAATGCGATCCTTGATGACATTGATCGCTCTTCGCACGACTGGCGTCTCTGCAAACCGGCGCAGGTTTGCCGGCGTCGGCTTGGGAAGCAGCCGCCCTGGAAACTGGACGGGACTCAAGATCGCAGGCAGCGCCAGCGTTTTCCGCTCCGCCTCCGCATCGGCCGCGTTCGCCGTTAAATTCGTATTTCGTCCGCTTCCGGTCGCCTGCCGCCAGATCTCCCGCAACTGTTCTCCAACCTTCACGCGCACCTTCCTTTTTCCGCCGCTCCATAAACAAAAAAGGCATAGCCCCGGAAAGGGCCATGCCTCATTCTTTTCATCTTTCAGCTACTAACTTTCAACAGCTACTAACTACCAGAGCGCAGCTGCTTACTTCCTATCAACAAAACCAATCCTACAACAAAGACCGAAAACTATCTGCAAACCTTCGCAAAAATTCTTTTGGTGTATTAGTCGCATTTAAAGGCCGTTCTTCAGATCCGCAGTTCGCGCCGAGCCGTCTCCGCTACCCTGCCCAGATCCGACGTCGTCAGCACGCGAATCTGGTGCTCTTCCATCGTCTCCACACCAAACCTGTACATCTCCAGCCGTTCCGGCTCCTCATCGGTTGCACCCAGCTTCGCTGCTGGCTCGATCACCGCGGTCAGCTCCAGTTGCGCCTTTTCCACCCGCTCCACGCCCGCTCTTAGGCCCGCTGAAGAAAAAGCCAGCACCTTGGCCATCTCCACGCCCGGCTCCAGACTTACGGCATGAAACATGCGAATCAATCCATTTGGCCTATAACCCACATCGATCCGCAGAGGATCGCCTGGTCGCGTGTACTCCGCGGCCGCGATCCTCTTCCTCAACAGCTCCCACACACCGGCCCGTTCGAACTCCGTCCGCATCTTCGCCTGGATCGCCGCTCTTCCGCTCAGCCTCTGCGCCTTTTCTCGCGGCGGCGGCTCCACGTACAGTCGCATCAACTCTTCCATCCCCGCCGGAAGGCTCTCCGCCAGGTAAGCCTTCGGCTCGGTCATCTGCACGCTCAGTGAAAGCGACTCGCTGAGCAGCCGCATCAGATTCCCATCCGGCTCTTGCTGAAAGCGCCTCCGCAGTTCGCTCTCCATCCCCTCCAGCAGCGCGGTGTCGGCCTCTGGATCAAGGCAGCGCACCCGGCGCCAGTCGCGGGTAAAGCGCACTTGGACCGGCTCCTGGCTGCCTTGCTCGCGCAGGATCACCCCGATATGCACATACTCGTTCCTGACCGCGTCCGGTACATACCGGAGCAGTTGAAACTCGCACATCCGCCGTTCGCTTCCGCTGCTCATGACCTGCCTGCCACCCGTTCCGATTCGCCGCCAAGCCTGCGCGCATCCCCTCTACATCACTCTCCCACGCCATGCTACCCCACCTCGCGCCGCTTCCAACCTTCTTCTCGCTCAATCTTTCCCATCTCCGCCCATTTCGGAAATGGCTTGCGGTCCGACCTCCCGAAGCCCTCAATCAGCTCCCTAATCCGGCCTCGCCGCTGGCAGCAGTTTCTCCACCAGCGCTTCCATTTCGCTCAGATCGCCGCCATACCACTCCGGCGGAACTTCACTCGCCGCTGCCCACACCGTCTCGGCCGCCATCGTCTCCAATCGCGTCAGCCAGGGCTCAAACGACTCCCATCCCACGATTTCGCGGTAGACGTCGTTGCGATAGTAGACTCCGCGCAGTGGAATATCCTCGAAAGTCCATTCGCCGGCGTGAAAGCAGTACCCATAGTCGATGAAAACCGCACGGTAGCGCCTTTCCCGCTGCTTGCGCGCAAACACCGCCTGGCGTCCGTTGGCGTTCCCCGTCCACTTGTCGAGCGCCAAAACGCCGGCAAACTCGCCCAGGTTTCTCACTTCGGCCATCTGCTCCTCGGGCAGGTAATCCACCACCTGGCCCGGCATCAGACCGCCCACAAACCGCGATCCGAACTGCAGCCCCGGCTGGCATCGAATGCGCTTTCTGCCAAGGTCGATCTCCAGCTCCGGCGTATTGTCCACCAGCCAGCTCGAAACCTCCACCAGTTCCGCCTCAGGAGCCGTCAGCCCGGCAGCGGTCGCCAATTTCGAGGCCAGAAACTCATTTGCCAGCACCCGCGTATGCTGCGGGTTGTTCTGGAACTTCACCACATAAATCTGACCGTTCGCGCCCAGCATCAACTGGCCCTGTGCGCCGCCCCGCATCCGCCGGATATGCTGCACTGCCAGAACCGCCAAGCCCGCTCCCCCGCCTCGTTGAAAGCCTCAATCGAATTCTAAGCGCTGAGACCCGGAAAAACAGCTTCCAGCTTTTAGCCTCTAGCTTCTAGCCCACGCCCCGCACGCAATCTGACGAATTCCCCTCGGAATTCGCCCAAGAGCTCCGGGTGTCCAACCCTCGCCGCGCTCTTGTTTTTGCGGCTAGGATGGGAATCCTTGAACCTCAATCGTCTCGTTCGCGGGTAGCGAAAAGCTAGGAGCTAAAGGCTGGAAGTTAGCGGCTGCCCTTTCCCAGCAGTTCCGCCCTCGCCGCCAGTCCGATGGCCATCGCCATCACCCGGTCGTCATGCGTTCCCGGCCGTGCTCCCGATCGTCCATCTGGCAGCCGGACAAAGCTTCGGCACTCGGCCAGCAACCGTCGGCTCTGGAAACATTCCGGCCGCTCCACCAGCCCCGCATCCAACCGCCCCAGCGACGCTGGCCGGCTCAAGGACGTTGTCAGCCAACCCGTCTGTCCGCCCTGCCGGTAAATCCGCCCGTAGCCGCATACATTTTCAATCAGCGCCAGCACACCGCTGCCGTGGTTGTTCCGCTCCACCACCAGCCATGCCTGGTTATACTCGGCGGCCAGCGCCGTAACCAGCTTTGCCAATTCCAGCCCGCCCACGTGACCGGCAAACTCCGCACACTGCAACCCCGTTTCCAATTCCAGCACCTGGGCTGCCGAGTAATCGCCCTCGCTGCCGCCCCCGGCCGGGTCCACCGCCACCAGGTAAGCCTTTCCCTTCACCGGCGGCAGCCACACCTCCAGCTCTCCATTTCGCCTCGACTCCATCGGCTCAAGCGTCGTCATCAGGCGCGCCTCGATCGCTTCCAACTCAAAAACCGAGTCTCCGCTGGCCAGAAAGCAGTTCAGTTCGTTCTCGGCATATTCCTGCCGGGCTAGCCCGCGAAAATTCGCCCGGATCTGCCGCCGAAAACCAATTTGCTGCAAATCCAGCCGATTCCGCGCTACCAGATTGCGTTCTTCCTCGCTCAGGCTCGCTTCATCCACCGCCTTGGCTCGGTAACGCCGCTCCATCCACCAAGGGAAAAAATGCCGCATCATGCCCGTTTCTTGAGCCTTCTGCCACTCCTCGTGAAAGCAGCCGCCCACTCCGTCCGGCGTCGACTCCAGAATCAGCTCCGCGCCTGGCGCCATCGCCGCCCGCAACCCGGCGAGCGTCTCCGCCGGATCGCCCGGCCATCGCGCCAGCTCCGAGCAATGCAAATTCTGTACCGTCAATCCCCTCCCCGCGTTCCGGTCACCGGCGGATACCACTCTGTACTGTGCGTCAATCTCAGGGAAGACAATCTGCCGCACATTGGCCCGCGAAGTTCGCAAAGGCCCCTCGCGCAGTTCCTCCGGCAGCCAGTCCAAGAAACGATGGATAATCCTGAAAATCTCCTCGGCCGCCTCCTGCGTATGCGCAACCTCGAGCGTCAAGGTTCCCGGTTGGGTAATGGTCTTCAAGAAAAATCGCGCCGCAGCCCAGGTCGTCAACCCCATCTGCCGCGCCTTCAGCACAACGTTGCGCTCCCCCCGCCGCCGCTCGAAGGCCTCCTGCGCCGCATTCGCCTTCAGCGGCGCTGTCCGTCCCTCCCGCGTCCTCACCCGCAGCAGTTGTTCGGCAAGCGCCATCCCCACCGTCCATCCCCGCAAGCTGGCCGGGCGCTGGTCCAATATCCTTCCATATTTCGCCAGTTCCTCGCCGTCCAGTTCCTCCGGGCGCAGCAGCCACTGTCCTTCAATCTCTGCACCCGTTTCCCTCACTGCTTTCGCCACGGATTTTCCTCTCAGCCTATTTGAATGCGGTCAGAAACTAGCGCATTTCCCCTGAAGTTATAAAGTCTGGGTGCCCCACCCTCGCCGCGTTTTTGTTTTTGCGGCTATGGTGGGATAAAAGATGCCCACTCCATAGCAAGAGGGGAAATGCTTTAGTTAGAAGCCATTTCATTCACCAGATTTGAAAGGGCACGGCTTTAGCTGTGCCACAAGAGGCCCAATCAAACGGGAGCTTTATCCCCTGAGGGATGCTTTGAACAGTCTGAACGGTGTGAATGAGATGGCATCAGAAGGCGAAGCCGAAGGCCGGCCCTGAGCGACACCGAGAGAGGCTCGCGACTGTCCGTGCAATCCTTCGGTCTCACCCAGTTTGGCCGGCCCATCTCCGCACGGCGAGCGCGCTTTCGCTCGCCTTGCAGTCCCAGCGGCATTCCTACCAGCCGGCAAACTCCGCGCTCCACCCCGCGCCGCCCGTGCCGCCCGTGCCGCACCCGGTGTACGACCCGCATCCGCCGCCCGCGCCTGCTGCCACATTCAGAGTCGGCCAATTACTTACAGCGGCCTGCGAAGACAAGATGATCACTCCTCCTCCTCCTCCGCCGCCGCCGCCCGTGTTGTTTGCCGCGGCCGCACTGCCGGCTGCCCCACTGGCATCCACCGTACCCCCAGTACCGTTGATGGAAGCGCACATCATCACAAGACCCTGACCGCCTGCGCCGCCCGCGCCGCCAGAACTTCCGCCCGCCGGTCCTGTAGCGCCCGTGACTCCAAGGCCGTCCAGACCTCCACCCATTGCGTCGGTCACCGCCTTCTGGAAATTCGTGTTCAGGATTGAACCGCTTCCGCCAGTTCCTCCCGATGCCGCTCCAGCAGAACCGCCGAGAGCATAGCCTGGGTAACCGGATGCGGCGGTCGTAGTGTAAGAAGCAGTCCCCGCCGTCCCAGCAGCCGTTCCACCGCCAGAGCCGCCGGAAGACCCCCCACCGATGCCTTTGTTGGTGCTCGGCCAAGTGTTCTTTGTACCGTTGACGACGATGTTGCCGTACACGGTGCATGCGCCCTGAGAATGAATGACAAGTCCGCCATAAGCGGCGTTCCCCATATTGGAGTAAATGTAGGCTCCTGAATCCACGGTGAAGCTGGTGTAATTCTTTTCGCCTGAAACCAGACAAGGCGATGCGGAGGTGCAGCTTGCCGCAGTTGCTTCATAGGATCCGTCCGCGCCGGCGCCTAGGTTTTCCAGCCATGCCGGAGCAGTCGTCGATGCTCCGCCGCCTCCCGAGGGGCAACCGGAGGTCGTCGCGCCTCCATTCGCATCGGTGCAAAGCGGCGATCCCGTCCCCGACACAGTTCCCGCTGTGAGCACCTTGGTATCCGTGCCCTGAAGAGAAGTGGAGGCGATCTGAGAGGCCGCGATCTGCCCGCTGCTGTTTCCAAGCGGGATTGCCGCCCACGTCCCCGGCGTTCCCGCTCCCACATTCACCCATGCCGCTATTCCGTTCGCCAATGCCGCCGAGTTCTGTTCCATGTCTCCCTGCGACCATGCGAGAGTCGCAGGCGCCGCGGAAGATTTGGTTGGCATTTGAATCTCCGGCCCCAGAACGGGAGCGGAAAAAGAGAGCGCCGTAGCCGCGGAGTAGGTTGAAGCCAGGTTGCCCGTAAGATGAACCAGAACCGCACTCGGGTTCGTCGCATCCACGTAACTGATCGCCTTGTTCAAATCCGTTCCAATGGACAGCCTTTGTCCGGCCGATAAATCGTTCGCGCTGCTGCAGGTCAACAGCGCTGTTCCGCTTGTTCCCGTGCAGGTTGTTGACCCGCTGTTTGGGGCTCCGGTCGTGCCGGCCTGATACACCACATCAAGAGCGTAACGCTTGCCGTTTGCCCCGCTCCAATAGCTCGGGGGAGCAAGAATCTGTCCGGCATACAGCGTCGTTCCATTCGGAAGCGCGGCAAAGGCCGTATCCGAGTCGAGAAGCGCCGACGCTTGAATTCCATCCTGCCATAACTGGCTGACGTTCACGTCGCCGGTCAGCGAGATGGGCGTACGGAAAGAACCATAGCCTCCGTCGCTATTTGTGGATGGGGCATAACTCAGGAGTGGTATCCATCCGTTGGCTCCATACATATCGCTGCGCAGAAGCGCCGGTATCCCCACCCAGCGGGTTGTCGTATTGCCGCTCGTGCCGCTCGGAAACATTCCATTCAGAATGCTCAAACTGACCGCCGCATCATTCGCTGGAGAAACGACAAACGACGAAAAATTGAATCCGGCCGTTGACGGAGATGCCGGGGCCACCCATGTGTTCTCAAGATCGAGCCAAAATGCTTCCTGCCCCGAATTGGACGGGCAATCGTACATGGTAAAGGCGCCCAATCCCGACGTGAGAGAGGAGTTGATTTCAATCTTCATGTTTCTGGAAGTCAAGTGGATCCCGGAGGTATTCACGCAGGCCGCATCGTCCAGCATCACCGCCGCGCCGCTTGTTACTGACCCGGTCCCGTTGCGATTGTTGTCCACCGTTCCGTTAGCGATACCGAATGAGTCCGAGCCAGCCACGCGCCAATAGATCCCAGAGATCCCGGCTCCGTCCGATCGCCACCCCTTGTCAAATTCGACGTTGATTCCGCCATCGGCAAAGTAATAGCTGTATTCAGTGGCCCCGGAAACCCAGGTGTTCGTGATGCGAGTGCCGGTATCCACGCGAGATCCAAAGTAGAATCCCACATTGAAGGGCGTATTGGTGGTGATATCTATGTTCTCCACCGACTCCTCGTAGCGCGCACTCGCATCAAATGAAACGGCCACATTGACCGATGTCGCCGTGCCCGAGTCTGAGGTCGAAGAGACGTTGCTCCAGCCCTGCGGAAGCGTCACCTCGAATTGAGTGGAAGAAAGTCCCGTGGAAGAAACCTGCGCGATGGTGCGATTCATGAAGGAGCCGGCCGACAAGCCTTCAATCTCCACCCATTGTCCTGCAGCCAAGCTGTTCGCCGCGGTAATGGTGACCACATTCGATGTAATCGAAAACGCCGTGATTGTTGAGACAGAACCAGCGGCAGGACCATTCCACTGGATTCTGGGAGGTCCGTCTGAAACGCTCGAGCTTCCGACTACACCCTCGATCTGGCAACTGTCATACGCGTTGATCGTCGAGGAGATCACATACGTATGATCACCCGGAAACTCAACCACCCCTCCATAAGGAATACTTCCGCCGTTGTAGCAGGCATTGAAGGCAGCTTGAATCGCAGCCGTATCGTCCGTTGTTCCGTTTCCTGCTGCGCCATACTGCGTCACGTCGAAGCGGGGACCGATGCTTGTAAGATTCTTGGCCGTCAAGGTGCTTGCCACACTTACCGGGCCGGTAAATGCTGCGCCAGTAACCGCAACTCCCCCCAGGTTGGCCAGCGCTATAGGAGCCGTGGAGGCTCCTGTTCCCCCTTCCGCAACAGAGACCGTGTTCACGCCTGATACTGCCGCGCCGGTACTGGCATAAACGGCAATCTGGCCAATGGTCCCGGAGTTCACAGTGCCATTGGTGTTCCCTGTCGCACAGGGCAAGCCGGTATTAGAAATGTATCCTGAATTGTCGATCTGCATGCAGTCGTGGCCGCTGGCCGCCGCCAGTCCTGGAAACTGAATTGCGTTGACTCCCGTGAAGCTTGCATACAAAGTTGCGCTCGACCCGCCGTAGACCTTGAACTGCGTCCCGGCCCCGGTTTCAAAATTGACGCGCACCACTCCCGAAGAATTCGACGTATTGATGTAGGTGTCCCCGCTGCCGTTGCTTTGGTAGGCCATAAAACTGTCCAGGCCACCAGTCGCCGACTGCAAACGCCAGTTGTTTGTAGCGTCCTTCTCCATGTACCATTGCGTGTTGCCATTCCAGTCGTTATAGATGAACGATTCTTTCTGGCTGGCTGTTAATCCCGCCCATAACACTGAATCTATCTCAGCGTTGGCCTGATTCTTTATCGAAGCCGTCCCCGCAAGAGTCGAGGTTCCACCCACCTGCAGCGTCCCGTCGAACTGCGCATTCCCGGCGCTGCTGATCGTTGCCACGGTGGACTCGCTTGCGCCGCCCGACCCTACGACCACACCGCCGGTTCCTGAGTTGTTCGATCCGTTTAGCACCACCGCGCCGGTCCCGGCAGCATTGATTACCGTTTGATTGTTCGTGCTCGATTGCCCATTGTTATACTGTCCTACCGAGATGCGATACACACTGTTCAGCTCGTCCAGAATTTGATAGAACTGCTCTCCGGACGTCGCATCGCTCAAGCCCATCGTCCACCGGTAGCCCGAATCGGTCTGATACCGGTTCAGCAGACCGCGCTCGTTTCCTGCTCCGATTCCAAGCCGATAGTGGTTGGTGATCGTAGCGTCCGTCTGGCTCCCGTACCAGTCACCATTCAAGCCGTTGAAACTCCGGTGAAATGTATCGAGGAAGCTGTTGCGGGTGCCGTTGTCTGTCAATTGGCCCGTAAACATCGTTCCGCCGGTCACCCAACTGTTGTACGAACTGCCTGCATCCGCCACAACCTGATTGGTCGAGTTCTCGTTCCGCAATCCGAGAATTGTGTTGTTCTGCGCGTTCGCCCCCAAGTGCAATGCTGTCGAGCATCCTTCTACGTCTCCTCCCGTGAACGTGTTGCCGTCGCCTTGCTGCAGGTTGATCCCATACGTTCCGCTGATGGGGCTTCCGCTGCTCGTAGGGCAGTCGATATGCAGCCGCACAAATGTGCTCGCGTTCATCCAGTCTGTGGTGGCCGAATTCGAAATCTGGTGTCCGATCCCATTTACCGCGGTCTGAAATCCACTGATCTCGTCGTCAAGAAATGTTCCTCCCGTATAGTTTCCGGTTCCATCCAGAGTTATACCAGTCTGGTTTGAGTTACCCAGAAGATACAGGCTTTCCAGGTCGATCTCCTGGGTTCGATAGGCAGCAATTCCCTGCGCCGTCGCGCTCGTCGAAGGCGTGGTGTTGATCGCCGCGTTGTCCAGATGGAAACCCTGTGTGTCCGTCGCATAGGTCGGGTCGCCTACCTGGATCATCGCCGCTGTGCCGGAGTACAGAAACACCGTTCCGCCCTGGTTTCCGCTTGCTGCGCTCGTGCCCCGCAATGCGCAGCCGCGCAAAAACACGTTGCGCGTTCCAGTTGTGACGATCACCTGATTGGCTGTCGAGATCGTTGCACATGGCAGCAGCACGGTGGCGTTCGCCGTCGAGATCGTCAGATTTGATCCCATTGACTGGGTTCCGCTGAAGTTACGCGCATCGCATATTCCGCCATTGGTCGCGCTCAGCCCGCTCAGACAAGCGCCAAGCTTGGCTCCGAAATCGGCTCCGGGAAACTGGTCCACTTGATAGAGAGCCCCCAGCTTTTCGCTCGTCAGAGATCCGGTCACCGTTCCGCCCGTCAATGGCACATTCAAGGCGGATTGTTCATCTACATAGTGTTTGTCTGCCGCCTGCAAAGGCTGCGTCGGGTCAGCATTCAGATAAAGAGGACCGGTCAGTGTTCCTCCCGCTGTCGTCAGCGTGCTTACTGAAAGAGCAGCGATCGACTGATCCACATACGCCTTGCTCACCGACTGAATAGCTTGCGTCGCTGGCATCAACTGCGCCTGCACCTGCGCCAGTGTCGCCTGCGCCGCAGCCGGAATTACCCAGTACTGGGTATTGGTCGAACCGTCGCTCAAATAGAAAACCGCCGTATAATACAGCCCTGCCGGGCTCGCTCCCTGGTTGGGAGCAAGATTCACGCTCACAAATCCATCCGGCGCAATTGTCACCGTTGTGCTATCCGCGGTCACAAGCTGGCCGCTGGCTGTCGTGAACGACGGCCAACTGATGGCGATTGTTCCCGAGGCAGGTTGGCCGCTTGACAGATAGACGGTACCCTGAACCGTCGTCGTGCTTACCGCCTGCGCGTGGGCTGTACTTTCTAATCTCACGCCCATGAGGCCCATGATGATCATCAACAATCCCATCCGTATGCCGGCGTGCAACCACTCGTGATTCGTGAGTTTCATTCGTCTCTCTTCTTTCTTCCTGGGAGCGCGGCAAAGAGTCTATCTTTGCTTTGACCGTTTCCCCTGCGAATTCCTGTCCTCAAACCGGATGGAGCCTGCTCCATGAAGGCCGCATTCGACTCGTCGGTCCGGGTCTGTTGAATTATTTCGCCGCAAGGCGCTTATCTCAAGCCGGTCGCCGACTTTGGCCCGTTGCAGCTGGAATGAGCGGCAGCAGATGTGCCCTGTTCTTCGCAAAAATTACTAACTCGCCCCCTGGGCGGCATTGAGAGGAGTGGGCGGACTTTCATGCCTGCCATGTTTTGTTCGGCAAACATGAAACGTTCCGCCCCTCCTGGAGTTGCTACCTTGTTTCGATCTTTTCCCGAAAGGAGAAGATCAGGCTGTTTCGTTAGTTCTCCGGTGCACGCGCTCCGAAGTGCATCTCGGCCCCAGTCGCTATGAGTTCGAGAGGCCACTCTGGTTCCGCAGCGAGTTCGTCCGCTCGACTGCGAAGACATTGCCTCACGTTTGCGTCCTCGCACTCCTTTTGACAATCCGCAAGAGATAACAGCAGCTTTGCGCTGCTGACGTTTCCGCCGAGCGTGCTTTTCAGCAGCGACTTCGCTATCTCCTCGCTGTTCTCCTCCAGCGTCTTGTTCGCCGCAGCGCTCATCTTCGATGTGCCGCGGCTGCCTGCCTTCTGTTTAGCCCCTGTTTTGCGCGGTTTGCCTGCCACCGCCTGCCTCTGTCTTGCCAGGACCATTTGTCCGCCAATCCCGTCCCAACATTCCACACTCTTGCATTTTCTTCGTAGAAAGGGAAAGGGGAAGTTCCTTACCGGAACTCCCCCCTGCATTCCCTTGAGTTAGTGTTTCGAAACCGCGAATGCTCAGGGGCTTCTCCGTTTACCTGAAGCCTTCCTGCGCGGCTTTGCAGAATTCGGCGCCAACCCAAAGAAAGCTCTCACATCTTGAATAGATTGTTCCGCCAAAGCCATTTCGCCTTCAACCGCTTCCGCCATTGCCCTGTGCGGCCCTTCGCAAAGGTCAAAATGCTGCTTTATGCCCCGAAGATGCTCTTCGTCTCTCTCCACGTCTGCCAAGTCGCGGAAGTAGTCCGAAAAAATCAGGAAAGTGTAGTCGTTCTCCTGTTGATGATTGCCCGTTGAATGTTCTCAGCTTAACTAATCCGCACGAAATTCCCTGCAACCCGGCGAATATGGCATTTAGCAAGTATTATCAGCTACTTAACCAGAGGTTCTCCGCGTTCGCTTTTTGACACCCAATTCTTTTGGGGGTAATCAATGCCCAAAATGGGAGATATTCCTTCTTCCACGAAATGTTCTAACATAGTGCGATGCCTGTCTCAGCTATTCACACCCCCACTCTTCTCGTCCATGGCGGAGCCTGGGCCATCCCCTCCGACGCAGCGGCGTCTCACGAAGCAGGGGTGCGCCGCGCGCTTGAAAGAGGCTATTCCATTCTTGCCCGCGGCGGGTCGGCTCTCGATGGCGTGGAGGCGGCCGTCACTGTCCTCGAGGATGACCCCACATTCGACGCCGGCCGCGGCAGTTTCCTGACCTCGGACGGGCGCATCCAGCTCGATGCTCTCCTTATGGATGGGGGTCGCATGAAAGCTGGCGGCGTGGCCTGCGTCGAGCGCCTCCGCAACCCGATTCAGGCCGCGCGCCTGGTTCTTGAAAAGAGTCCTCACGTCTATTTCGTGGGCGCCGGTGCTGAGCAGTTTGCCCATTCCTGCGGCATGACTCTCATCGACAACTCCGAGCTGGTTCTCGACCGCGAACGCCTACGCCTCGCTCATGCCAAACTTCGTGAGGCCGCCGGCCTGGGCGACGACACGTTTTCCGGCGTCGATTCCCCCCTGCATCCAATCCTGCAGGATGACAAGAGCCCGGAAACTGCCTTTCTGGCCGACAATACATCGTCTCTTAGCCAGGTCGCCGGGGCTCAGGCGATCAGGGTTCTTCGACGAGCGAGCCGCACTTCATGGGGCAAAAAGGGGCGGCTTCCGAGCCCGGACGTTTCGATTCTCATGACACCGTCGGCGCTGTAGCTCTCGACGCCCGCGGAAACCTCGCCGCCGCCACTTCGACCGGTGGCACCCTCAACAAGACTCCCGGCCGTGTCGGCGACTCCTCCCTCATCGGTTGCGGCTGCTACGCCGACAACCTCTCCGCCGCCGTCTCCCTCACCGGCTGGGGCGAACCCATCATGAAGCTCGTTCTCGGCAAGTGGGCCACAGACCGGGTGGCTGGAGGAACTGCTCCTGAGCTCGCCGCCCGCGAGGCCATCGCTTACCTTTTCAACCGTCTCGGCGGCCATGGCGGCATCATCCTCCTCGGTCCAGACGGCCGCTTCGGACTGGCCCACAACACTCCCGCCATGGCCTGGGGACTTGCCACTCCCTCCGGCCTCCAAACCGGCCTCAACGTCCAATCTTCCGTCCCGTCCATTCGCTGATCCACCAGCTTGCCGGCACGCCTGTCGCCTGCCCCTTCCCCTGCAATAATCTTCTTATGCTGATCCTCGCCTCCGCCTCGCCCCGCCGCCGCGAATTGCTCACGCAGGCAGGGTTCACTTTCCAGGTTCACCCCGCGCACATTCCCGAAGATCCCCGCCCCAACGAAGACCCCATCGCTTACGTTGCCCGCCTTGCCCGCGAAAAAGCCCAAGCCGTCTACCACCAACTGACCCAGGACTTCGCGCAAGCCACTGAGGGTTCGGCCTTGTATCAGGGCACGACTTCAGTCGTGCCGAAAAAGCGCTCGGATGAAGCCCGGGCTTTAGCCCCTGAGGGAATCCTTCGCGCAGACCTCATCGTTTTAGGCGCCGACACCACCGTAACCCTCGACGACCAAATCCTCGGCAAGCCCTCCGACCCTGCCGACGCCGCCCGCATCCTCCGTCTTCTCTCCGGTCGCACTCATCGCGTCATCACCGGCGTCGCCCTGGTCACCGCATCCTCTACCGTCGAGGCCGCCGAAGTCACTTGCGTCCACTTCCTCACCCTCTCGGACGAAGAGATAGCCGCCTACATCGCCACCGGCGAACCCATGGATAAAGCCGGAGCCTATGCCATCCAGGGCCGCGCCATCCGCTGGATTCCTCGCATCGAAGGCTGTTATTCCAACGTCGTAGGCCTGCCCGTGGCCCTCGTCGCCACCCTCCTTGAATCGCACCAGCCTCTGGTCACAAGTGCCAGCGCGCTGACTTGCTAACTTGCTAACCTGCGAAGTAACAAGCCCTCGAACGTATCCAGCCGCCGCACTTCCAACCACTGGCGCCGCAGTCTGCCGCTGTTGCCATCAACCTGATCGGCGATCGTCTGCCCAACGGACGCGCCCGCATTCGCCGCTTGATCAATTCCGCACCCCGTCAAATCCGGTTTGGTTGCAACCGCGGTCCCTTCGGTACGAATGCCGCGCCGCAGTCCCAGCCTTCACCTTGTATCCTAAGAAGTTGAACCAAAGGCCACCCCTATGAGCACACTGAAAGCCGTTCGCGGCACCCGCGACCTTTTGCCGCCGGAAACCGCGCTTTGGAACCGCATCGAAGTCAACCGCGCGCGCCGTCTTTGCCCGCTACAACTTCGGCGAAATTCGCACCCCGATCTTCGAAGACACCGCCCTGTTTGCCCGCGGCGTGGGCGAAGAAACCGACATCGTCTCCAAGGAAATGTACACCTGGGAAGATCGCGCCCGCGCGCAGTCGGAGAAGACGCAGACGCTCACCCTGCGTCCGGAAAACACCGCCGGCGTGGTTCGTGCCTACATCGAGCACCAGCTGGGCGAAACCGGCCAGTTGCAGAAGCTTTACTACATCGGCCCGCAGTTCCGCCGCGAGCGCCCGCAGAAGGGCCGCTACCGCCAGTTTTCGCAGATCGGCGCCGAGGTCATCGGGCCGCCTTCGGCCGGCAGCGAGAGCCCGCTGCGCGACGCCGAAGTGCTCGAAATGCTGGCCACGCTGCTCGATGAACTGGGCATCACCGGCTGGACGCCGTCCTTAAACTGCGAGGTAATCCCAAAGTTCGCCATGATCTCATGATTACGCTGTTCCCCTGTAAGCTGTATTGCGTTAATCCTGGTAAAAATAATTCTGCTTCATCAGCCAATGCAGCTATTGCATACCAATAGGAGGCAGCGCTCCAATCCGGTTTATGGAGCGAGGTCTCCGCAAATTCCTGGTTGGCTATATTGATCACATTGCCACGTCCACCGATGCTGAATACCCGTCGATTGCAGCATAGCCAGCGTCATTTCCACATACGGCCGCGAAGTTAATTCGCCCTCAATATGTAGTTCCCACGCCCAAAGGCAGCCTGGCTGCAATAAGCAATAAAGCTGTAATGTACTGGCTGCTGATATCTCCTTTTATACTGATGCAGTTGGTTACTTGCTTTAAT
>CAWBHO010000132.1:0-5571 GCA_963788415.1 uncultured Acidobacteriaceae bacterium
AGCATACCGCCGGTGATGACTTCGCTCTTGGCCATCTCGGCGATCTGATCGATGGAGAGCCATCGGAGCACCTCGCCATTCGCGCCCTTGACGCCGGCCACGTCGGTGAGGAAGACCAGCGCGTCAGCGTGGCAGGCAATGGCGCAGGAGGCGGCCATCTCGTCGGCGTTGACGTTATAGTATTCTCCGTCGAAACCAAGCGCCATGGACGAGAGCACCGGCACGGCGTTCAGGCTCCAGATGGCTTCGAGCCAGCGCGGGTCGCTGGTGACGATCTCGCCCACGAAGCCGAGGTCGGGATCGGTGCGCTTCTTGCGGGCGCGAAAGATCAGTCCGTCGCCGCCCGACAGGCCCATGGCCGGAATGCCCAGCGAGCCGAGCGCGGCCACCAGACCCTTGTTCACCTTGCCGGCCAGGACCATCAGCGCCACGTCGCGGGTTTCAGCGTCGGTGACGCGCAGCCCGTTGACGAACTCGCTCTGCTTGCCCAGCGCCTTGAGCATGCGCGTCAATTGCACGCCGCCGCCATGGACCACGGCCACCTGATGGCCGTCGCGCACCAGATCGGCGATGGCGCGGGTGCAGCCGGCCAGAAGCGATGGGGTTTCCAGGCCCGCTCCACCTAATTTGACAACGTACTTCATGCGCAACCTTTCGCCGCTGATTTCATTCAAGACCTTCCGATTCCATGCTCATTCCAAGCCTTCGGCCTCGCCCCAGCCGAGCATCACGTTCAGATTCTGCACGGCCTGTCCAGAGGCGCCTTTCAGCA
Organism: uncultured Acidobacteriaceae bacterium; assembly: GCA_963788415.1. Classification (GTDB taxonomy): domain Bacteria; phylum Acidobacteriota; class Terriglobia; order Terriglobales; family Acidobacteriaceae; genus Telmatobacter. The sequence goes on from CAWBHO010000132.1 coordinate 773, forward strand.
GATTATCCAGGCAACTTACAACCACCGCGCGGCGGCCGTCGGGGGCCAGTTGGAAGCCGATATCGGCGTAGTTTGTCCGGACCGAATTTTGAATCTGCGGCAAAGCCTTATCGTAGAGCCGCACCATCGGACTATGGGTGAAAAACTCGTGATAAACCTGGGCCACTCTCGCCCTGGTCTGCGCTTGGCGGAAATGCACGTAAATCGTCGAGAGAATTCCGCGCGGAATGGGCAGCAGATGAGGCGTGAAGATGATCTCGCCTCGCGTCGATGCCGATCTGTTCCAGCAACTCGCCGGTGTGGCGATGCGTGAAGGCTCCATAGGCGGAAAAATTGTCGGCCGCGTACATGAAGTGGGTCTTCGCGGTGGGCGATTTGCCCGCGCCGCTCACGCCGCTTTTGGCATCGGCCACGATGCCGCGCGTCGAGGTCGACCAGCCCCGCGGCCACCAGCGGCTTCAGCGCCAGAATGACCGAGGTCGCGTAGCAGCCGGGATTGGCGATGAGGCGCGCTCCGGCAATCTGTGCGCGATGCAGCTCCGGCATTCCGTAAACGGCCTGCGCCTGGGTGGCCGCGGCCAGTTCGGCGTCGTCGTCCTCGAAGGCGTAGACAGCGCGGTTGGCCGCCTCGGTGAGCCTCCACGCGCCGCTCAGGTCGATGACCCGCATTCCGTGCCGGAGCGCATCCGGAACCCACTCGCGCGATTGCTCGTGCGGCGTGGCGAGAAACAAAACGTCAACGCCCCGCTCTGCCAGCAGCTCCCAGGAAAAGGGCTCCAGCTTCAGGGTGCCTGTGCCTCTGCTATCGGCCAGTTGCGGATGAATTTCGGCCAGCGGCAACCCGCCGCGGGCCGCGTCGCTCTCGTCCACGCGGCCGGCGAAGACCGGGGGCTTGCCCTTGAGACGGGGATGCCGCAGCAGCAGCCGGGCCAATTCGGCGCCCGCGTACCCTGTGACTCCCACTACCGCTGTTTGCACCGTATTGGTCATGATTCCAGCATCGTCCTCAACCGCGATTCCACCTCTCTTGCCCGGCGAAGATCAGGGCAGATCACCAGCACCGTATCGTCGCCGGCGAGGGTGCCCACAACGTCGGTCCAACCTTCGTGGTCCAGCGCCGCGGCCAACGGCTGTGCTCCGCCCGTCACCGTGGTCAGCACCACCTGATTCATCGCCCGCCGCACGCGCAGGCCAAAGCCTTCCATCATCTCTGCGAGCGAGGGCGGGCTGTTGTCCTCGAGCGCTGCCGCCGCTCCATTCCGCTGCCGCCGGAAAGCGAATAGCCGCCGGGCCCCTTCGAGAGGCGCAACTCGTGAATGTCGCGCGAGAGCGTGGCCTGGGTCACCGCAAAACCGCGGCGGCGCAGCTTGCGGCGCAACTCATCCTGATTGGCCACCAAGGAGCGGGCCACCAGTTCGCGAATCGCATTGTGTCGCAGGGTCTTCATGGATCGCTTCATCAACCGTTCTTATAAAGGGCCCGAATACGCGGCTCACGGCCAGCGTTCGCATATGTATAAATATACAATGCCGGTGTATAACTATGCAAATCCATGCTGCGCCCCTTGGCCGCGGCGATCCGGCGCCGGTCACCGCTTTCGGGAGGGAAAGATTTCCGCGACCGTATCCCGCTGGCGCTGATACACTCGATGGGTTGCTGCTGAGAAATCCCCACGTTTTTTATTCGGCCAAAAATGACACCAAATACCCCGCTTCCCACCATCAATGACCTGTTTTTCCGCGTCGCCGCGGCCGCCAACCCCCGCGCCGTGCTGTGGCAGGACGAGTTTGGGCAGTGGCAGCCCATCTCTTCCGACCAGATTTATCAGCGGGTACGCGCGCTGGCCGAGGCTTTTCTCGGCTGGGGCGTCGAGAAGGGCGACCGCATCGCGCTGATCGGCGAAAACCGCTGGGAGTGGGCCGTGGCCGACTTCGCCGCGCTGGCCATCGGCGCCGTCGATGTGCCCATCTACCCCACGCTTACCGGCGAGCAGATCGCCGTGCTGCTGAAGGACGCGGGCTGCCGGATTGCCGTCGTCTCCACCCGCCAGCAGTTCGACAAGCTGAACGCGGTGCGCGCGCAGACCTCGCTCGAACGCATCGTGATGATGGATTCGTTTGCGGCGCACGAGGGGGCGATTCCTTTCAGCCAGGTGATGGCTGGTGCCGACGAGCGCGGCACACGGCGCGATGCGGTCTTCGACGCGCTGGTCGCATCGGTTGAGCCGAAGGACTTGGCAACGCTGATTTACACCTCCGGGACCACCGGCGAGCCGAAGGGCGTGGCGCTGACCCACGGCAACATTGCCGCCAACCAGAGCATTGCCGCTGCCGATTTCAGCTTTAACGCGACCGACGCCTGCATCTCGTTTCTGCCGCTCTCGCACATCACTGCCCGGGCGCTGGACTACGTGATGTACACCTTTGGAGCGCAGGTGGCCTATTGCTCGCACTTCGACAAGCTGCCCGAGGCCATGCGCGAGATTCGTCCGACGGTTTTTGTGGGCGTGCCGCGGGTGTACGAAAAGATTCGCCAGGAGGTGGAGCGCCGCGCCGCGCTTTCGCCGGTGAAGAAGCGGATGCTGGCCTGGGCGCTGGGCGTGGGAGCCGGACATTGCGACACGGTCTACGACGGACGCCGGCCGGCTTCGATTCTGTGGAGGCTGGCCGACAAGCTGGCCTACTCGAAGGTGCGCGAGGCCTTCGGCGGCCGGGTGCGAGTGTTCGTCTCCGGAGGCGCGCCGCTGGGCATCGACACGGCGCAATGGTTCGCCTCGGTGGGCATTGCGCTCTGGGAGGGCTATGGGCTGACAGAGACTTCGCCGGTGATCGCCCTCAACACGCCGCTCGTTCATCGCATGGGCGCGGTGGGCATGCCGCTGGCCAATGTCGAACTGAAGTTGGCCGAAGATGGGGAACTGCTGGTGCGCGGAGCATCGGTCTTCGCCGGCTACTGGCAAAAGCCGGAGGCGACGGCCGAGTGCATCGACCCGGAGGGCTGGTTCAGCACCGGCGACATTGCGCGCCTGGACGCGGACGGCTTTCTCTACATCACCGACCGCAAGAAAGAACTGCTGAAGACCTCGGGCGGCAAGATGGTGGCGCCGCAGCCGATAGAAAACAAGCTCAAAAACAATCTTCTGGTGGCGCAGGCCGCGCTGGTGGGCGACCGGCACAAGTTCATCTCGGTGATCTTCTCGCCGAATTTCGCGGCGCTCGATGAATGGGCTCGCCATCACGGCATTGCGGCGGCGACGCGCGAGGAACTGGTGGCCGACAGCCGCGTCACCGCGCTCTACGCGGGAATCGTGCGCGAGGTCAACGCCGGGCTGGCCAACTTCGAGAGCCTGAAGCGCTTCCGCGTGGTGGCCGACGAGTGGACCCAGGAGAGCGGCGAGCTGACGCCTTCGATGAAGCTCAAGCGGCGGGTGATCACGGCCCGATACGCGGCGGTAATCGACGCACTTTACGAGGACGAAGCAACCGCGCGCGGCGAATAGGAAAGCTCAGCCCCCGGCCGAGCTCTCTGCGGTAGAGGCCGCGCTTGTCCCACATGCGGTGCAGGCCGCGGAAGAACGGCGCGCCCCAGGCTCCCACGCCAGCAGGGCGCCGAACAGGATGATGGCGTCGATGTTGAGCCGCCCGGCGCTCGACCAGTAGGCATTCGGCTCGAGATCGAGCCAGATGGCGAATTCGTCCAGAGTCAGCGCCGCGCCGACGCCGTAGCCGACGGCCATCAGCCGGCTGAAAAAAATGGAAAGCGGCGAATGGGTTCGTCCCAGGTCCAACAGCCAGCCGTAACCGACCAGCAGCAGGATCAGAATCCCCCAGACCAGGTGGTGAATGTGCGTTCCGCGGACCACCACCCACTGGAAATGGCCCTCGATGATACACGATCCGGTGAACCAGGACGCGGACGCCCACAAAAGTAAGCAGGAAGGAGACCGAGGCGAGAAACATGCGCTGCCGCGGGCGGTCGGGGATGGTGGTGCGGATCAGGAATCCCAGCCGGGTCAACTGCAGGAGGACCAGCAAGATAACGACGACCAGGCTGGCGAAGGCCAGCAATAAAAGCGCTCCAGTTCCGGGCATACCCTATTGAATCATCCCCGCCTGTTCTCAACAAGGGAGCGGCTGCCGGGCAGGCTCGATCTTTGCGCCCGATGCGGCCACAGAAGACGACGAGTTCTCCCCGGCGCACGTCCGGCCGGCTTGCGGACAAGGTTTCATCCCGCGCCAGGGATGGATTTTTTCCGCTGGCCTGCCGTAGAGTTGGAGGGTGGATTTTCGCCCTTACGCCTGCGAGGATTTTGAAGCGCTTTACGCGGTCGAGGAGCTGTGTTTTGAGCCGCTCTTTCGATTCGGGCGCGGATACATGCGGCGGCTTGTGAGCCGTTCCGATGTGGCGGCGTGGATTGCGGAAGAGGATGGGCGCATGGCCGGCTTTGCGGTCGTCGAATGGGCGCAGCGAAAGAGCGGAGTGACGGCCTACATTCAGACGATCGAGGTGGCTCCGGAGGCGCGCGGCCGGGGCGTTGGCCGTCAATTGCTGGAGCGCATCGAGGACTCGGCGCGCGCGGCTGGGGCCGGCCTGATCTGGCTGCATGTGGAGGCTGCGAACGAAGGCGCCATCCGGCTCTACGAAAGGCAGGGCTATGACTGCGCGGGCAGGCAGGAGAATTACTATCCGCTGGGCCGCGCCGCGCTGATTTACAGCAAGCGCCTGGAGACTGAAAGCGCGAGTTAGGGCAAATTTTCCAATACTACAGTTGTATTTGCTTCGGATGGCGCTGTTCCGGG
>CAWBHO010000133.1:0-23211 GCA_963788415.1 uncultured Acidobacteriaceae bacterium
CGCAGGGGTCGATCTCGGCGTCGATCCCGTGGCCGGAGACGGTGAGCGCGGGCGTGGGGCGCTCTGGCTGCCGGGCAGCGAGCGGAGCCGCCAGCAGCAGAGCGCAGGCCAGGGCGGTTGTGCATCGCAGCATTCTCGTCGTCTCGCGCATTGCAGACCTTTCGGCCGTGATCGCCACTATTTTCATTCCCAGCAAAGCCGGACTCCCTCGATTTTGACGGCGGGATTCCGAGCGCGCGAAATTGAGAGATGGAAGAACCCAACCCTCCTGAAGCGCAAATCCCCGAGCACAAATCCCGGAGCGCAAATTTCGGACCACAAATCACGGACCACAAATTTCAGAGCACAAATCTCAGCCCGTCCGCCGCATCGTCTCCAGCGTAATGGCCGCGACGCGCGCGATGGCGCCGTCAGCTTCGCCCGCATCGCCCTGACGGCTGCGCCCGGTTTGCAGCAGGCCGTGAATCCGCGCCAACTCCTCCATCATGGACTGGCGCGGCGGGCCGTCGGGAATCAGCCGCTCGACCGCGCTGACAATCTTTTCCGCCGTAAACTCGCTCTGAATCAGTTCCGGCACGACGCGCTTGCCCGCGATTAGATTGACCATGGCCACGTGGGGCACCTTCACCAGCCGGCTGGCGATGGCGTAGGTGAGCGGCGAGACCCGGTAGACCACGACAAAGGGGTTGCCGATGAGCGCCGCCTCGACCGTGGCCGTGCCGCTGGCCACCACCGAGGCGCGGGCATGGAAGAGCACCGCGCGCGCGCCACCACCTGCGGTGGGGCCAACTACGCCACCTGCGGTGGGGCTAACTGCGCCTTTGGCGCCACTCGCGCCAGGACCAACTGCGCTACCGGCGCCAAGGTCGTCGAGCAGGCGAAGTGTCAGGCCTGCGGCGTGCGCTTTGATAATCTGCCGCACTTCGTTGCGCTGGGCTTCATGGAGCGTGGGAGCCAGGGGAACGACGAACTCCATACTTTTGTCCGCCGGGCCTGCGTCCGTCGCGCCTCTCGCGTGCGCCGCCAGCTCCCGCGCCGCCCGCAGCATCTCCGGCAGGTGGTCGCGAATCTCCTTGGCGCGGCTGCCGGGCAGCAGGCCAATCCAGGTCTTCGTCGGGTCCAGCCCGTGGGCGGCGGCAAACTCCGCGCGGCTCACCGGAGGCGCGGCCAGCTCCGCCAGCGGATGGCCCACAAACTCGGCCTCCACGCCCCGCTCGCGATAGAACGGCTCCTCGAAGGGAAAGATCACCAGCATCCGGTCGATGTACCGCTGCACCAGCCGGATGCGCTTCTTCTTCCAGGCCCACAACTGCGGACTGACGAAAAAGATGACGGGAACGCCGAGCCGATGGAGCTCTTTGGCCAGACGAAAGTGAATTTCCGGGAAGTCGATGAGCACGGCCACGGTTGGCGGCCGCTCGCGAACGGCCCGTTTCAGTTTCTGGAACTCGCGCCAGATGCGCGGCAGGTGGCGCACCACCTCGGTCAGCCCCATGACGGCCATCTCCTCGGAGCGGACGACGCAATGGAGGCCTGATGCGGCCATTCGCTCGCCGCCCATGCCGAAGAAGCTGGCTCTGTCGCCGGCTGCCGCAAGCTGTTTTTGAAGCGCTGCAATCAGCAGCGCTCCATAGTGCTCGCCGCTGGCTTCTCCTGCCGAGATGAAGATCGTGGCGGGCATCTTCCCCTTCTGCGCACCGCTCTGTCCAGCGCTGATGACCATCATAGCGGCCTTGTCGCCGTGATCGGAGCTCTGCCGCTTGGCGGGTCCGCAAGCCGCAGCGTTCGGCAATGCAGATGCCGCCTCACCCACCGCGAGCGCATTGGACCGGTCACCCCATTCCGATTAAACTACCGGCACCAGGACAATACTCCCTGGATTCTGTTTTTCGATCCAGGATGAGGTGAGGAAATGAAGATCGCTGTCATCGGCGCAGGCGGCGTCGGAGGTTATTTCGGCGCCCGGCTTGCTGCTTCGGGTTGTGATGTTACGTTTGTTGCTCGTGGGGCGCACTTCAAGGCGATCCGGGAACAAGGTCTGAGGGTGGATAGTCCGCTCGGTAACCTCCATCTCCAGAATGTCGCGGTGGTTGACGGGATCGACCAGTTGAAGCAGCCGGATCTCGTCCTGCTTGCGGTCAAGCTGTGGGACACTGAAAGCGTTTCAGCCGCAATCGCTCCGCTTGCCGCCCAGGGAGCCGCCCTGCTTTCCCTTCAGAACGGCGTCGCCAAGGATGATGTTCTGCGGCAGTACGCGCCCGCAGCTTCAGTGCTGGGCGGCTGCTGTTATATCTCCGCCGCCATCGCGGAACCCGGTCTTGTCCGACACATGGGGTCCATGCAGCGCATTGTGTTCGGGGAGTTCAACGGCGAACGGTCGTCGCGCGCGGAAGCCTTTCTCGAAGCCTGCCGGCAGGCATCGATCCAGGCGGAGATCAGTGACTCGATCGAGAGATTGATCTGGGAGAAATTCGTCTTTTTGGTGGGACTGTCGGGAACGACCACTTCGATGCGGCAATCGATTGGACCGATTCTGGCGAACCCGCGGACAAGGGCCTTTCTTCTCGATGTGATGCGCGAGGTCGTCGCGGTGGGGCTCGCGCGCGGGGTCGATCTCGACAAGGAATATGCCGAAGACCGGCTGGTCTTCTGTGACACGCTACCGGCTTCGATGACTTCTTCCATGCACCACGACTTCGACGAAGGCCGGCGTCTTGAATTGCCCTGGTTGAGCGGCTGGGTCGCGAAGATTGCACACGAAGAGGGCATTTCAGCGCCCCTCAATCGAGCCATCTCGGACATTCTCGCTCTCTACGAAGAGGGTCGAGCGTAGCCAGTCAGGGTGCGCGTTCATCCCTGGTCCCGAAGAACTGGGATGGACAGAGCGAATCTCGTTTGGACGCTGTCGTCGAGATACGAAAAATGCTGCTTGATCCGCCGCGAAGCCCGAAGCTCTCCGATGAGCGCGCGCGCTTTTCTCCGGGGTGAGGGGCAATGATCATCTGATCGCCGGGGAAACCGGGCAGAACGGCTAGAAGCTGTTTCAAACCTGCCTCGGCTTCAAAATGGCGTTGCGCTCAGGGGCTAAAGCCCTCATTTTTCTGTTCTTTCCGGCACGACTAAAGTCGTGCCCTGACACAAAGCCAGCCCATGCCGTCCCTTTTCGAGCAAAGCCGGAGCTCGCTGGATATTCATCTAGGAAAAATGCTCCCAGCCGCGCGGATCGAGGGGTTGCGCGCCCCGTGGAGAGAGCAGGATGACGGCGGGCTGTCCAGATCGCCTTCGTTGGATGAGGCCGATCTGGGTCACGGGCACGCCGGCGACGGTGCGGGGCAGACGGGCGGCGGGCGGGGCGGTGAAAAGCAATTCGTAGTCCTCGCCGCCGTGGAGAGCCTGGTCGAGAGTTGCCGCCGGATGGACGGGGACCAGAGCCGCATCGACCTCCGCGGCAACGCCGGATTCTTGGCACAGATGCGCCAGATCGGTGGACAATCCGTCGCTCACGTCGAGCGCGGCCGAGGCCAGACCGCGGCGTCCGAGCCAAAGGCCCTGGGCCACGCGCGGCTGGGGAAAAAGGTGCGCGGCAAGCTCGGCTTCCAGTTTTTTGGGGATTCGTGGAGGGGTGGTGCTTCCGGGGCGGGCTTCGGCCAACTCGGCCAGGCGGGCGAGCCCGGCTGCGGCTCCGCCGAGCGAGCCGGTGACGTAGAGCCGATCGCCGGGCTGAGCGCCGGAGCGGAGCAGGGCGCGCCCGCGCGGAACGGCGCCGACCAGCACAATGTCGGCCACGGCCAGGGGAGATTCGGCCAGATCCCCGCCCGCCAGCGGCGTCTGAATGCTCCTCGGCCAAGGCCAGCAAGGCCTGCCAGAAAGCGCTGAAACCAGGGGGTCGAGGCCGTTCCGGCACGCCGGCGGCCGGATGCAGCGAGGGTGAGCGCCTGCGGGAGGCCGAGCGAAAGAAAGGCGGCCAGAGGGCGTGCGCCCATGGCGGCCAGATCGCTCAAGCCGCGCGCCAACGCCCGGTGGCCGACAGATTCCGGCTGGTGCCAGTCAAGCCGGAAGTGGCGGCCGGCGATGGACAAATCCGTGGTCACGGCCAGTTCTTCGCCGTGGCCGGGAGCAAGGAGCGCGCAGTCGTCGCCAATTCCCAGGCGCAGGCCGTCCTTCCGGCCGCGGCCGGCAGCGCGGGCCGCCCGCGCACGAATTTCGCGGATCAGGGCAAGTTCGCCTCGATCCGCCGCGTGGTTCCGAATTGGGACAATTTGATCGGCACCTCACCAGAATAGGGCAAACCGGCCGAGATTCTTAACCGGCTTACCCTCAGGTTCGGGGAGTTTGCAGCGATGATGATAGAGGACGGGAGATGCTCTCGCATCAAATTTATTGACCAGCGAGGGGCCGCTTGTTAATCTAAAGTAACGCTCATAGAACAATCGCGCAGTTGATATGTGTGTTCTTTTCATGAGCCGATAAGGCTCCTATGCCTTGCGCTTTTATTAAGTACTTGGCGAATTGCGGTCCTGCGTTCGGCGGGGATGAAAGGCGAAAATGCTACGCAAGCGCTATTACATTCTTTTTGTTGCCCGGGATGAGGACGGGCGGGTTCGCAAGATTCCCCTTCCTCTTCATTACGTGTATGGATTTGTGGCCGCGGCGCTGGTGGGAGCGTTCACCATCGTCGGACTGGCCGGTTCATACACGCGCATGTTGCTGAAAACCGAGAGCTTCAACCAGGTTCGCCAGGACCGGGAGACGCTGCGCAAGGACTACAAGCAGATGGCGCAGATTGCGCATGACCGCAACGTGCAGGTGGCCTCGCTGGGCGCGCTGGCCAATGAAGTGACCGCGCTTTACGGGCTGCGGCAGAACAAGCTGGCACGGCCAAGCGGCTGCGGCAAGCGCAGCGGCCGAAGCCGCAACGCCCACCAGCCTGGCGTTGACCGACGACGTGGACCAGCAGCAGGTGAAGCTCTCCCTCGATCAGTTTTATGCGCTGCGCGCCCAGGCCATGTCGGGCCGGGTCTCCCGCGCGCTGGAGGGCGGCCTGTCGCCCAGCTTTGCCGGCGATTGGACGGCGCTGGCCGATGCGCCCTCGCTTTGGCCGCTTGAAGGCCGGGTGGCGTCGAGCTTCGGCGAGCGTCAGGATCCGATCAACGGCGAAGGCGCCTTTCATGCCGGCATCGATATTGACGCGCCCTATCGGATCGCCGGTGCGGGCTACGGCGGATGGCGACGTGATCCAGGCAGCCTCGACCAGCGGCGGATATGGCCGCGAGATCGTGATCGACCACGGCCACGATATGCAATACGGTATACGCGCATCTGTCGGTGATCGCGGTGGTGCCTGGCCAGCATGTGACCCGCGGCCAGGTGATCGGCTACGTGGGCGATTCGGGCCGCGTCCACCGGGACCGCATCTTCACTACGAGGTGCGCGTGCACGGTGTGCCGGTCAATCCGCACAAGTATCTGCGGGTCACCTACGCGCAGCTTGAACTCGGCAACACGGGCACGGCGGTTGCGCAACTGAGATAAGGCACTGGCCGCTTCCTAGAGCGGTTTTGATTCAAGTGTTGCCATTTGAAGATCATGCGAGGGGCATTTTCTCGGGGAAAATGCCCTCTGCGTCTACGTTTCTGTAAACAGCAGAATCGAAACCGCTGTGATTCAGCCCCGGCTCCCATCGCAGGAGCCGGGGCTGAGTTGTGAAGCGGCTCGGCGAGCCGGTCTTGCGGAATGCTGATTCTGCTCAGTCTGCGCCGGCTCTTCGAGTGAATTCCGGCCACGGTCCGTCTCGTTCTTACTGAGGCAAGCCGGGGCCGGAAATCGCATTTGGCTCCAGGCTCTGGTTTGCGGCCAAACTGCTGAAGAGCGTGCGCGATAGCGTGCCCGTGACCACCACTCGATTGCGTACCCGGGTCACTACGGCGGTTTTCAGCAACTGTTTCAGGCTGTTGTTGGCGGGTGTGTCGGCCAGGGGGGCGGTAAAGCCGCGGGCCATGATCAGCAGCAGGTTCAACGCGTCAGCCTGGCTGGCGGCCTGGTTTTCGCCGGGGGCGATCTCCACCACTCTTACATTCAACGCCCCGCCCAGGGACAACGCCGGAGCAACGCTGGCGATGAGCGTCGAGTCGGGCTCGAGCGGCAGCGAGAAGCCGAAGATTTTGATCGCTCCGTTTTCCGAGAAGGGCAGGCCGATCTGGCCCACGCCCCAGGCCAGCGAGAGCAGCGGCACGTCGTGGAAATGCTGGCGCAGCAGCGTGGAGCCAGCGAAGGGCCACGCGGCGGTCGCGTGCCGGTCGAGCATGGAGTGAATCTGCTCCGGGGTGGGATTGTTGGAAACGGCCACCATGTTGTAGCCGATCTGCGCCACGCGCACGGTCCTGCCGTCGGAGGGAATCGAGTAAACGGTGTGCCCGGCGTAGGATTCGCGGCTGGTCGAGTGTGCGTCCAGCCAGGCGTTCAGCTTCTGGCCGGTAATCCTGCCCACCAGGACCATGGAGTAGGCAACCGGGCCGTTGGGGCCGTTGGGGTCGGGCATACGGTGCAGCGCGATGGCCACCTGATCCAGGTCTCGCTCCCAGTCGATGCCGGTTGCGTCGATGAACTGCTGGTACTCGGGAGCATGGGGAACCGGCTTCAAATCCTTGGGAAAGAAAGTCCGGATGGGCTTCAGGTCGACGTATAGGATGCCGTCGGATTCGGGCAGCAGGCGCGCGGCCTCGGGCGGAGCCTTGGAGCGCAGGAAGATGGCCACGGCCAGCAATACCAGGACCGCGGCCACTATCCAGAGCGTTCTACGCGTGCGTCGGTTCATGAGAGGCCGTCAGAAATACCCTATCATCTTGGGAGCGAGATAGAGTCTCTTCGCCAGCCAGCCCGCGCTGCTACGGCTTCACCACGCTCTCATCCAACTGGGCGTTCAAGTGAATTGAGCCGCCGGTTACGTTGAGGGTTCTGGTCCAGTCCACAAGGCCCCTCATCTTGACGGTGATCTGATGATGGCCGGGAGGGACGGAGACCGTGGAGGGCGTGCTGCCTACAAATGCGCCGTCGATCTCGATATCCGCGCCGGGAGGAGTGGAGTCGACGGTCAGCTCGGCCTGCGCAGGGGCCGCACTCTCAGGCGCGGCGGCGGTTTGTGGCGGGGCGGCTTCAAACCGGCTCATCTTCAGGTGCATATCTCCATCGACAAAAGCCGCGATTTCAGTACCTTGCGGAATGGTAATGTCTTTGCCGTGAATGAAGAGCAGCAGCGGCGCCGCAGGAAAGAATACAATTGCCGTGCCCACCATTCCCGCCGTCATGGCGCCGGTATGACTACCCCCTTTGGCGTCTCTGATGGCCCGTAGCGGAACCTTCTCCTGGTCGGCGAGGCGGGCGTAACTGATGGAGATGTTCAGCTTGCCGGCGCGGCCCATGCTCCGCTTGTGCTCCGCCTCGGTCACCGTGCCGATCGCGATCGATCCTTTGGGCAGGACGTCCACGCCATCTACGCTTACATCCTCGACGACCGTGAAGGGAACCTCCTGGTCCACTCTCGCGTCGGCCGAGGAGATGGTTTGACTGAGGCGAAGTTTCACCGGGGTGCCATCGAGCAGGGTGCCAGGAGGCGGCGGCGTGGCGGGTACGGCCTGGGTTGCCTGCCGCGTTTCAGAAACAGGCTGCTGCTGTGCGGCAAGCAAAGGGCAGACGAGCAAAAGCAGGACCGCGGCGGGATTTTTGCGCAAGGAACTCCTCCATGAGAATCAAGACAGCTCAATCTGTTCAAGTCATGTCAGAAGGATCATCGACCAAACTTCCGCGCTTCGCAAGAAGATTTTGGCATTGTGGAGTCCCTATATCTGGGCGCCTTCCCCCGTGACCTTTCGCAGGGCGTGCTTCCATATCTCAAAGTCGGGACCTGGTGCACTCAATCTTGACGGTTGATTGGGATGTGAGCTGCCAAGCGCTGCCACAACAGGTTTATTTCTTCGCCCAATCGTCAAGGATGACGGCGCAGGCCTTCTTCACGCCTCCGGCTATGCTTCCGCCCTCTTTTGTCGTAGAAATGAGATCGCCGTCCCTGTTTGCCACCTGGAATTGATTGTCGCGTACGAAAAGGCCGATTTCGATGTGATTCAGAGCTACGGTGTAGTCGGCAGTCTGTTGAAAGATCGAAATTTTTACGCCGGAGCAATCCCTCTCGAAATCCTTGCTCATCTCCATGGACTGATCTCTCGCGGCGTTTTGGTTGGTGCCTTTGCTCTCTGATGTCAGGAAGACGCGAGGCATCCTCGCCGCAGGAGCAGGAGCAGACAAAGGCATCGGAGCCAGCGCAGGAACCGGGGCTGGCAATGCCTCCGACGCCTTGGCAGCTTTCGCCACAATCGCGGCGACTACCTTGTCGCTGACGCCCGCGGTCTTCAGCGCAATCAGGCCATTCGCGGAGGTATCATAGGTTCCCGGCGAGGCGTTGATGGTGGTAACGATCAGATCGTCGGACAATCCAGCTTTGACCAGCTTGATCACAGAATCATTGTTAAGCGCCTGCTGGGCAACGAGCAGCGGACAGATTGCAAGAAATACAATTGCGAGGATCGTCTTGCGCACGAGTCTTCTCCTTATGATTCAAAACCACGAAAACTGTCCAAGAATGGCAACAGAATCATCTACCCGATCCCTGCTTTTCACAAGAAGTTTCTGGGCGGCCCAACAAATTGCAAATCGGCTGCCGGCGGTCAGGGCGCAGAGGCCCCTTTGGCTGACTTTCGACAGTACGCATTGCGTTTCTATACGCATCGCGTTATCATCAGGCATGATCGCCGGGTTCCGGGATGCGGAAACTGAACGACTTTGGACGACAGGCAGGTGCAAGCGGCTGCCAGCCCAACTGAACCGGCGGGCGTTGAAGAAGCTGTATATTTTGAATGCCGTTCTGGCGCTGGAGAACCTGACCGTGCCGCCGGGCAACCGGCTGGAGAGGTTGCGCGGAGACCGGCAGGGCCAGCACAGCATCCGCATCAACGACCAGTCCCGCATTTGTTTCGTTTGGCGCGACGGCAATGCCCACGATGTGGAAGTGGTGGACTATCACTGATGGGTCTGCCAAGGGAGTAGAAATGACTGTTAATGCCGCGTTGATTCATCCGGGAGAGATTCTCTTGACGGAGTTCATGGAGCCGCTGGGGCTGACGGCTTACCGGCTGGCCAAGGATCTGGTTGTGCCTGCGCCGCGTGTGGGTGATATTGTGCGCGGGAAGCGAGCGATTTCGGCGGATACTGCGCTACGGCTGGGGATTTATTTTGGACTTCCGGCGCAGTTCTGGCTGAATCTGCAGAACGAGTACGATCTGCGGCGGGCTGCTGCGAGTCCGGCGCTCAGGCAGGTTGCGCCCAGAGCGGCTTGAAATTTCACTGGCCTGCCGGATGATCGCACCCGACGCCCGGCCTGATCGCCCGCTCCCCGCAATGCGCCCGATGCATTACTCTCATAAGGTTGGGTCCAGAGCGGGTTTGAGGGCTTCCTTTGCGCATTGTTTTATCGAATATCGGCACCTTCGGCGACATCAATCCACTGATCGCCATCGCACTTGAACTGAAGCGGCGCGGGCACGTGCCGTTGATGGCGCTGCCAGCGGTTTACGAGCCGAAGATCAGGCCGCTGGGCCTCGAATTCCACGCCGTCCGGCCAGACATCGACCCCTCGAACACCATCCTGGCCGAGATGGTCTACGACGTGAAGAAGGGCACCGAGCGGGGGTTGCGGGATTTTCTCTTCCCCGTGCTGCGCGACACGTATGCCGACCTGCTGGACGCGGCCACGAAGCCCGCGCGCGCCGACCTGCTGCTCTTGGGCGAGCTGAACTACGCCGGGCCGCTGGTGGCCGAGGTGACGGGGATTCCCTGGGCCAGCTACGTGCTGGCGCCGCTCTCGTTCTTCTCCGCCTTCGATCCGCCGGTGCTGCCCCCGTATCCGCGGCTGGCGCGGGCCGACAAGGCGTCCGGGGTTCGGGCGAGTCATCAAGCGGGTGGCGCGGTTTGTCAGCCGCAAGTGGCCGGAGCCGATCTACGAACTGCGCCGCGAACTGGGACTGGCGAAGGGCGCGAACCCGCTCTTCGACGCCAAGCACTCGCCGCATCTGGTGCTGGCGCTGTTTTCACGCGTGCTGGGAACGGAACAGAAAGACTGGCCGGAGCACACGCTGATTACCGGCTTCTGCTACTACGACGCCGACGCGGGCAACGCCGGCGTTGCCTGCGAATCTGGAAAAATTTCTGAGCCGAGGGCGAGCCTCCGGTGGTCTTCACGCTGGGTTCGGCGGCGGTGCTGGCGGCGGGGAAGTTTCTACGAGGTCTCGGCCAGGGCGGCAATCCAGCTGGGGATTCGCGCCGTGCTTTTGATCGGCACCGACCCGCGCAACCAGCTGAAGAAGGCCTTGCCGGAATCAATCTGCGTGGCCGAATACGCGCCTTATTCGGAGCTGTTCAACCGCGCGGCGATGGTGGTGCACCAGGGCGGCGTGGGCACCACGGCGCAATGCCTGCGCGCCGGCAAGCCGATGCTGATCATGCCCTTCTCGCACGATCAGCCGGACAACGCCCGGAGGATGATGCGGCTGAAAGTGGCGCAGGTGATCGAGCGCGGCGACTATGAGCCGCCGCAGGTGACGCGCGTGTTGCGATCGATGCTGGCCGATCCGGCGCTGGCTGAGCAAGCGGAAAGCGTGGCCGGGCAACTCGCCAACGAGGACGGAGTCGGCACGGCCTGCGATGCGCTGGAGGAGCTGTATAAGAACAGCCGCTAGCTTTTAGCCGTTAGGTCTCTACTTCTTCTGCTTTTTACCGTTCTTCATTATGAATGCAGAAAAATCGTCGAGCGAAACACCGTACCATGTTTTCGCGTTTGATGGCGCCCAAAGTACACCACTGGGCTTTACACGAATATGTCCCACTACCTTTTGGTTTTCATCGACGATCTCAAAGTCTTCATATTTCTGAGGGCGAAAGCTGTTTACAGACATTTTCCAATTTCCTCCGATAATAGCTTGTAAAGCCGGGCAATCAAATGTTTAGGTGCTCTACTACTTCTTCTTTTTTGGCTGACCTGGATTCAAGTGAGGGATTCCCCTCATCATTTTCTCAAAGGATTCCTGCACATCACGTGCGCCATCCTTTTTGCCCTGGGAATACACCGCGTCTAACAACTGTGACAACTTGACACCTTGGTATAAATCCATTTTCCGCGTCACTTCTTCGAGTGCATGTGCAACGCGAACACCTGCATAAACAGCAATGTTACCGGTGGATAACGATACAAGCGTTTTTACGCACCTGGGCTTTCCCATGTTGGTTAGCTCCTTGTTTAAAGGCTCACGAAAGTGTGGTTGACATTAGAGCAAACTTGATGGGTTATTAGCAAATGGTTGAGCAAAACGATTCGTTGACTCTCAAGCAGGCAGTTGCAAAGACGAGGAGTTGAAAAATGTCGGCAGTATCCCGTGGGGGGAGTAACCGTCATTTCCGCACTGTTCTGCGAAGAGAGGGAGACACCAAAGGTGCGCAATCTGAAGGAGTCACCCTACGCCGTCTGCGCCCAGCGCAGGATGGGCTTGCGGGCCGCCTGCACTTCGTCGAGCTTGGAAATGCGCGTCGAGTGGGGCGCGGTCTTGACCAGTTCCGGCGTCTCCTCGACCTCGCGGGCGATGGCGCGCATGGCGTCGATGAACAGGTCCAGCTCTTCCAGCGACTCGCTCTCGGTGGGCTCGATCATCAGCGCGCCGTGAACGATCATCGGGAAGCTGACCGTGTAGGGGTGGAAGCCGTAGTCGATCAGCCGCTTGGCGATCTCGCCGGTTTTCACGCCCTTGGCCGCCTGCCGCTTGTCGCTGAAGACCACCTCGTGCATCGAGGCCGTCTTGTAGGGCAGCTCGTAGAGGTCTTGGAGCTTGGCGCGGATGTAGTTGGCGTTGAGCACGGCGTCTTCGGTGGTCTGGCTCAGCCCGTCCGGCCCGTTGGCCAGAATGTAGGCCAGCGCGCGGATGAACATGCCCACGTTGCCGTAGAAGGCGCGCACGCGGCCTACGGATTGAGGCCGGTCGTAATTCCAGGTCGAGTTCGGCATTCTTCCGCACCAGCACCGGAATCGGCAGAAACGGCTCCAGAAAGGCCTTGCAGGCCACCGGACCCGAGCCCGGACCGCCGCCGCCGTGGGGCGTCGAGAAGGTCTTGTGCAGGTTCAGGTGCATCACGTCCACGCCGAAGTCGCCGGGTCGCGCTTTGCCCACCAGCGCGTTCATGTTGGCGCCGTCCATGTAGAGCAGGGCGCCCTTGGCGTGCAAAATCTCGGCGATCTGCGCAATCTGGCTCTCGAAGACGCCGATGGTCGAGGGGTTGGTGAGCATCAGCGCGGCGGTCTCTTCATCCACCTGCCGGGTGAGCGCGTCGAGGTCGATGCCGCCCTCGGCGTTCGACTTGAGGTTCTCGACCGTGTAGCCGCAGATGGCCGCCGTGGCCGGGTTGGTGCCGTGCGCGGAATCCGGGATGAGAATCTTCTTGCGCGCGTTGCCCTGCGACTCGTGCCAGGCGCGGACCAGCAGGATTCCGGTGAACTCGCCATGCGCGCCAGCCGCCGGCTGAAGGGTGATCGCGTCCATGCCGGTGATTTCGACGAGGCAGCGCTGCAACAGGTCGATCACTTCCAGAATCCCCTGCGCCAGCGCGTCGGGCCGGTAGGGATGCGCCTCGGCGAGGCCCTCGATGCGGGCCACGTACTCGTTCACGCGCGGGTTGTACTTCATGGTGCAGGAGCCGAGCGGATACATGCCCAGGTCGATGGCGTAGTTCCAGGTCGAGAGGCGCGTAAAGTGGCGGATGATCTCGATCTCGCTCAACTCCGGGAGCTCGGCGCTCAGCGAACGGTGGGCTTCGCCCAACAGGGCTTTGGCGTCAACGGCGGGTACGTCGAGCGGAGCCAGCTTGTAGGCGCGCTTGCCGGGCGAGGACTTCTCGAAGAGCAGGGCCTCATTCTGGGTCGGGTGGGGGCGGACTTTCTTGCTGCTCGGAATTAAAACCTCTGACGATGCCATGATTGCCTCGCTTATCTTTCTCGTACCCGCATATATTTCCTGGAACAGGTTGCTTTGTAACAGGGCACGACTTCAGTCGTGCCGATGAAATTCACGAAATTACGTGGGCTTTAGCCCCTGCGTCTCAGCGTTTCTGTTCGCCGATACCGGAAACAAAATGGAAATTCATCCGCCGAAGAAACCAGCCCTGCTTTCAGCGGGTTTGTGGCAATGTAATCGCGGCATTTCTCCATGCCCCGCGCATCCATCACCTGCACCTCAGAAAAACCGCGCTGCCAGACTTCGCCTTCGTACCCTTGCTCTTTCTTCAACCTGTACGAAAACCTTCCCTTGACCAACTGCATGGCTTTTTCAATCGTCATCATGCAGTCTAGTTCTAACAGTAGGTGAACGTGGTAAGGCATGATGACAAAGTCGTGCAATTGGAACTTGTGTTCGGCAACAAGGGAGCGCAATACGTCGATCAGCAGTCCCGCATTGCGTTCTGACTGCAACAGCCGCCGTCCCATGCTCGTTTTCGTCGTCGCAAAAAAAGACACGCCTTGCATTGAGAATGTTTTCAGAAGACGCATTGCGACTGGGCTGGGCCATTGCAGGGGCTAAAGCCCTTCCTTTCTATTGGGTTTGTTGCGGCACGACTAAAGTCGTGCCCTGTTACAAAGCAATTGGCGCCGAAGCAACTGGGGCCGTCAAAAGTTGTACGACGCGAAACCTGCCAAATGCGGTCATTTATGCCTCCACCGGCCGGGCAGCGAGGACGCTGGCCGCGGCGTCGATCTGCGCGCGGGTGACCACTTCGGTTGCGCACCAAAGGGTGCAATTGCCGAGTTCCGGGTACCAGCGGATCAGGTCGACGCCGCCGACGATCTGGTTCTCGATGAGCCGCTCGGCGAGCTCCGCTGGAGCTTCATCCGTCTGCAAGACAAACTCGTGGAAGCGGGGCGCGCCGCTGAACAGGAGCTTTGCGCCGGGCTGCGTGCCCAGCTTTTTGGCGGCGTAATCCGCCTTCGCCAGGTTGTGCTCGGCCAGCTCGCGGATACCTTCCTTGCCGTAGACGCTGAGGAAGATGGTGGCCATGAGCGCGACCAAGGCTTGATTGGTGCAGATGTTCGAGGTGGCCTTTTCGCGGCGAATGTGCTGCTCGCGCGTCGAAAGCGTCAGGACGAAGCCTCGATTTCCGCGCCCATCGACCGTCTGGCCGACCAGCCTGCCGGGCATCTGGCGGACAAACTGCTCCTTGGCCGCGAGGACGCCGCAGAAGGGTCCGCCGTAGCTGAGCGCGACGCCGAACGACTGCGCCTCGATGCTGACGATGTCCGCCTCGGCCGGCGGACGAACAATGCCCAGCGAGATGGCCTCGGCAATGGATACGATCAGCAACGCGCCCTGGGCGTGAGCGATCTCCGCGATCGCCGGAATATCTTCGATCACGCCGAAGAAGTTGGGGCTTTGCACGAGAACCGCCGCGGTTTCTTCGGTGACTTCGGCTCCCAGCGCGGCCAGATCGACGCGGCCAGTTTCGTTATCGTAACCAACAACAGTGATCGGCAACTGCTGATGGCTCGAGTAAGTCGCCATCACCTCGCGATATTCGGGATGAACGGTTGCGGCCACGACAGCCTTCTCCCGACCGGTGATGCGCATGGCCATCCTCATAGCCTCGGCCGCGCCCGTCGAGCCGTCGTACATGCTGGCGTTGGCCACGTCCATGCCGGTCAGCTCGGCAATCATGGTCTGAAACTCGAAGATGGCCTGCAGCGTGCCTTGCGCGATCTCGGCCTGATAGGGCGTATAACTCGTAAGAAACTCGCCGCGCTGGACCAGCGAGTCGATAATCACCGGCCGGTAGTGGCGATAACATCCTGCGCCGAGAAAGCTGGCATAATTTGTTGCGTTCTTGCGGCCTGCCGCGCGAAAGTAGTCGATAATCTCGCTCTCCGCGTGCTGGCGCGGCACATTCAAATCGCGCGTGAGGCGTTCATCGGCGGGAATGACGGTAAATAAGTCGTCGATAGAGGTCGCGCCGATCTCGGCCAGCATCTTTTCGCGTTCGGCGGGAGACTTGGGAAGATAGCGCATAATTCAGCTTCTAGCCTCTAGCTTCTAGCTTCCAGCTAAAAGCTCGTGAGACAGGCAGCGTAAGCCTGCCGAGAAAGCACATGGTAAGTTGCCGCTGCCTCTAACTCCCAGGAACAAGCCGGATGCTAGAGGCTAAGAGCTAATAGCTTGCTTCTAGCTCTCTTCCGCGATGAATGCCTCGTATGCCGCGGCGTCGAGCAGGGTATTGAACTGCGCGGGGTCGGCGAGCTCGACCTTGATGATCCAGGTCTCGTGGGGAGCCTCGTTGATCTTGTCGGGCGCGGAGGTCAGTTCCTCGTTGATCGCAGTCACAGTGCCGGTGACGGGCGAGTAGAGGTCGCTGACCGCCTTCACGCTCTCGACCGACCCGAAGGTCGCGTTGGCGGTAACCGGGTCGCCGATCTTGGGCATATCCACGTAGACAATGTCGCCCAGGGAGTTCTGCGCGTAATCGGTGATGCCGACGGCGCCGATCGAGCCCGCAAGCTCGATCCACTCATGTTCGCGGGTATAGCGGTAATTTGCAGGGTAGGCCATGACGAGTCCGCTCCTCCAGAAAGCAAGAAACAGTGTACGGCTTGCGGGGGCCGAAGGAAAACAGCAGCCGCAAGGGAAAATGCCGGGTGCCCAATTGCGCGGTCAGGCTACGCGGCCAGATTCGCGGCCAGGGTGCGCGCGCCTACTTTGCGGGGCCGAAGCCAGGATAAGGTTCAAGGGGCACAAGGCCAGGATTTCCAGCATTCCGGCCTGGTTAAAGGGCAGGCAGTCAAGAGCGGCGCGGGCCTCGGCCTCGCCGGCCGCCTCCCAGAGGATCGCCGCGCCGGGAATATCGCCACGCAGCCAGATCTGGCGGAGCACGCCGGAGGCATACAGTTCTTTGACGCGGGCACCCTCAAGGGCAGCCCGCTCGGGAGAAAAGGCTTCCGGCGGAAAAGCGTCGGTACGGCGGCGGGAAAGCGATAGGAATTGCATGGAATGATTGTAAAGGAACCGGCGGCGGTTACTGCGAGGCGCCGACCGCAACATCAGACGTGAGCTTGCGGTAGTCGATCAGCATCTTCGCGCGCCAGCAGATGATCATGCCGAATGCGAGAATGAAGAACAGGCCTGCTGTCTGCTGCGCGGTCATGAAGGTATCGAAATACCCGTGCGCCAGCAGGCGGATGGCGCTCAGAACGAACAACACGGCCAGAAAAGCCCCGGAGCGCTGCATCATGATGGCATCGCCCTGGCGGACCAGCCGCGTCGTGCGCAGCAGCGGATAGGCCAGCGCGGTCGCGCCCAGCAGAAAGGCCCCGCCGGCCCAGACCCACGGGATGCGAAAGGCGCTCACGATGAACATCGAGAAGCCGGTAGCCATGCCCAGCGGCGGAAGGACGATCTTTTTCAGGGAAACGGCGCTGCGAGTCTCGCGCAGCCGCCAGACCGTGACGCCGGCAACTCCGGCCAGTGAGACAACGATCGAGATTTCCTGGGATAGCCGCATTCTAGAACTATTTTAGGGCATCCGGCGTGTCTGGGCCGCGGCAGATGCTGTCAAGGCTTGGTTTACTTTGCAAAGAACTTTCCATGCCCGCCGTTTGCCCAGGGGTCGTAGTGGGCGGCGAAGCGGACACGCTCGCGCACGCTGGGGTGGCTCGACTCCCAGAACTCGACGATGGGGCTGGGGTTGGGGTCTTCGAGCCAGGCTTCGCCCATGTGGTTGAAGGCGGAGACGGCAGTCTCTTGCGGATCGGGGACCAGGCCGTGGATGGCCTCCTGGCCGTAGATGTCGGCCTGATGCTCGAAGTGGCGGCTGAAGGCGTTCGAGGCGGGTTGCAGGAGAAAGCCGGCGGCCGAAAGCACAAACAACAGCAAGACGAAGCCCGGACGGCTGGCGAGCAGAGCTGGTTCGGGCGCCGCGCGATGGATCTCCTGGTTCCCACCCATCGCAAAAGGCGCGATGGATGGGGCACCCGCACTGGTTGCGAGTCCCCAGCGAGCGCCAAAGCGGCGCGCCAGCCAGCCGGCGACCCCGGCGCATCCCCAGAAGACAAAGAACAGGGCGGCGGTCGTGCCGCAAAGCTCTTCGGGAATGTGGTGGAGGACGTAGTGGCCGCTTTCGTGGCCGAAGATGAAGAGGATTTCGTCCTGGGGAAGGCGGTCGACGGTGGTGTCCCAGAGAACAAAGCGCTTGGTGGAGCCGATGCCGGTCACGTAGGCGTTGATTCCGTTGGACTTCCGGCTGGCTCTCATCAGGAACATGCGGCTGGGCGGGATGCGGGTTCCGGTGCGGGCGACGACGGTTTCGAGACGGGCTACCAGGGCGGCGTGATGCGCTTCGAGAGGCTCGAACTGGTTGAAGACGGGGTCGAGCAGCGGCGAGGCGAAGACGGAGAAGACCATCAGCGGCAGAGCGGCCAGCCAGGCCCAGAGCCAGTAGCGGCGCGGGGAGACGCGCGCGATCCAGTTGAAGAAGAGCAGGAGGGGAGCGCCAAAAAGCAGCGTGAGTCCCAGCGCCTTGGCCGCGTCGGCGCACCAGCCGGCCCAGCCCTGTACGCTGATTCCGTAATGGCGGCTTGCCAGGTGGCCGAGCGCATCCAGGGGCAGGTTGGCCAGGCTGGTGAGAACCAGAAAAACAGCGAAGAAGAGCAGTCCCTGCTGCCAGCGGCGGTGGAGCAGGCGCTCCGTCCAGCGGGCGAGTCCGGCGGCCGCGCCGGTGGCCACGAGCAACCAGAGAATGGCCAGGGCCCAGAGCGAGCCGCCGATGTCGAGGGCCGTGCGGATGCGGCCGAGGGCGATGGCCTGAGCCAGCTTGCCGGGCGGCAGAGAGTACTGCTGGGCGCTGGCCGGTTGGGCCCGCTGAAATGGAACTGCCGCGGAAGTCTGCGCGGGCGGAGACGGCGCTGCCTGGCAGAAGCAAGGGAGTGCAAGGACGCCGGCGAGCAACAAGGCGAGGCAAAATACCGGCGACACGCGCCGCACAAAAGTCATTCGCGGTTTCCTTTTGAGTAGCTTACTCTGAGACAATCCAGCCTAGAGCCTGTTATTAACTTTCCCGCCCGCGCGAAAGTTAATAGCAGGCTCTAAAGGCGTTTCATCAGGACTTCGACCTATGACAGCGATCTTGCTTGCCGCCGCGATGCGAACCGCGCGCGGAATTGATCTCCGGGGAGTTGGTGCTCGGGGTCTCGTACGCCGCGCTGGTATTCGCGCGGCTTTTGCAGTCTTGATGCTGGCCTTGCCGGTGGCCGCCGGAGCGCAACCGCAGGCCGCGCCGCCGCCTCAGCCCGCAAACCAGAATTCCGCCCTCCACTCCGGCGAACAAACGCCGCTCCTTTTGGACGCGATGACGGATGAATTGCATCGCGCCTTCACCTCGCTGGGCAAGCAGGACCCCGGCAAGCAGCTTCCGCCCTACTTTCTGAGTTATTCGGCCAGCGAGGCCACCGCCGTGACGATTCAGGCGCAGTATGGGGCACTGACGAGCAGCACGGCCGATCATCTTCGGGTGGGCGACATCGTGGTGCGGGTAGGTTCGCCCAAACTGGACAACACACATGGCGATCATCGCGCGTCGGCGGAGACCAGCACGGTGCTGCCGCTGGGCAACGACCGGGAGGCGCTCGAGCGGTCGCTCTGGCTGGCCACCAACGCCGGCTACGGCAAGGCGATGGACAACTATCTGCTGGTGAAGACGGAAGCCGCGGTGCGGGCCAGCGAAGCAGACGCCTCGCCGGACTTCAGCCAGGAGACTCCGCAGGTGTATCTGGGCAAACCGGCGCCGCCAGTGACGGTGGACCGCGCCGGCTGGGAGCAGCGGGTTCGCGCGCTGTCCAAGATCTTCCGCGCGTACCCGGATGTGGTTCTGAACGTGGTGATGCTCACGGCGCAGAACGAGACCGACTACTATGTCTCCTCGGAAGGTTCCAAGGTGGTGACGCCGCACGTGCAGGCGCGGCTGGTGGCGGTTGCGGTCACCCGCGCCGACGACGGCATGGACCTGTTCCGGGCGCGGACCTTCGAGGCCGAGACGGTGGATGGACTGCCCAGCCAGACGGAGATGGAAGCGGCGATGCGCGAGCTAGGCGCGAGCCTGGAGGCGCTGCGCAAGGCGCCCGTGACCGAGCCCTTCGACGGCCCGGCGATTCTTTCCGGCCGGGCGGCGGCGGTCTTCTTCCACGAGGTGCTGGGCCACCGGCTGGAAGGCCAGCGCCAGCGCGGCAACCTGGAGGGCCAGACCTTCACCAAGGAGGTGGGCCAGCAGATTCTTCCCGCCTTTCTCTCCGTGGCCGACGACCCGACTCAGACGACCTTTGACGGAACCTGGTTGAGCGGAAGCTACGAATATGACGACGAAGGCCAGAAAGCCCAGCGGGTGCCGTTGATCGAGGACGGCGTGCTGAAAAACTTCCTCATGTCGCGGCTGCCGATAGACGGCTTCACCGCCTCGAATGGCCACGGCCGCGCACAGACTGGCAAGATGCCCACGGGACGGCAGGGCAACCTGATTGTGACCTCGACCAAGATGGAATCGGAGAGCAAGCTGCGCAAGCAGTTGATCGAGGAGGCCAAAAAGCAGGGCAAAGCCTACGGGCTTTACTTCGAGGACATTTCATCCGGTTTCGCGGTCACCCAGCGCAGCTCGCCGCAGGCTTTTTCCGTGGTTCCGCTGGTGGTTTGGCGGGTTTATGTGGATAAGCGGCCGGATGAACTGGTGCGGGGTGTGAGCATTGTGGGCACGCCGCTGGCAGCCATGAAGAGCATCCTGGCCACGGGCGACAAATACGAGGTCTTCAACGGCGAGTGCGGTGCGGAATCGGGCACGGTTCCGGTCAGCGCGGTGGCCCCGTCCATCCTGCTGCGGGACATCGAGACACAGCGCAAGCCGCAAGGTACCACGCGGCCGCCGATTCTGCCCATTCCGGGAGCCGACGCCAACCCAGCCGCCACTCCAAAAGCCGCCGTTCAAGAAAAGGAGGCGCAATGAACCCGATTCGCTTGCTTGCCAACTTTGCCGGGGCCGGATTGCTGGCAACTTTTCTTGCCGGAGGCTGCCTGTGCACTTGGGCGCAAACGGCCGCGCAGCAAACCCGCGCCAACGCCGAAAAAGATCCCGTACTGAAGGCCATGCTCACGGAGTTGGACCGCAGCCAGAGCCTGTTGCAGTTGAAAGGCTTCGAGAAGCCGTTCTTCATTCAGTACCGCATGGAAGAAGTGGACAACTTTGAAACCAAGGCGGCGTTTGGAGCGACCCAAGGCATGGGACGCCACCATGCGCGGGTGGCGCGGGTGACGGTGCTGGTGGGCGACTACAAGACCGATAATTCCGCGGGCCGCGGTGAAGGAGTGATTGGCCTGGCGGCATTGGACGACGACCCGGTTGCGCTGCGGTCAGCTCTGTGGTGGGCCACGGACGAGGCGTACAAGAACGCGCTGGCGGCGTACGCCGAGAAGCAGGCTGAACTGAAAGAGGTGCAGACGCCGCCGCAGGCCGACGACTTCAGCCGGGAAAAGCCCGTGATCCGCCTCGATGAGCCGCTCAAGCTGAAGGTGGACGAGGCTGCCTGGGAGGCCAGGGTGGCCCACGACACCGGCCTCTACCGGACCGATGCCGGGGTGAAGGACTCCCAGCGCGATGTGCGCTACGCGGTGGGCAGTTTCGCCGCGCGCGCGACGACGACCTGGCTGGTCACGAGCGAGGGAACCATTGTGCGCAAATCAGCGCGCGATTTTCAGGAGGATTTCGCGGTGGGCGCGCAGGCGGCCGATGGCATGAGCCTGAACCGCTCCTATGCGACGACCGGAACCGCGCTGAAGGATCTGGATTCCCCGGCAGTCTTCGACCAACATGCGGTCGAGTTGATCGCCTCGCTCGCCGATCTGCGCCATGCGCCCATTGTCGGCGAAGAGTATCACGGCCCGGTGCTGTTCAGCTCCGATGCCGGCACCGATATCCTGGCGACCCTGCTGCCCAGCGGCTTGACGGCTACGAGGCCCAAGCTGGGCACCGAGGCGCGCACCAACGGGCCGTTTGCCTCGAGTTACCAGACGCGCGTGCTGCCGGAGTTCATCGACGTGGTGGACGATCCGCTGCTGAAAAGTTATGACGGCCAGGGGTTGGTGGGCGCATATGACGTGGACGACGAAGGCGTTCCGGCGCAGGCGGTCAAGCTGATCGTCGCCGGCCGGCTGGAGAATTATCTGATTGGCCGCGAGCCGGTGCGCGACTTTCCGCAGTCGAATGGCCACGCCCGCGCCTCGCTCACCGGGCCGCCGCAGCCGGCGATCGGGGTGCTGGAAGTGACTTCGCGGAACGGACTGACGGACGAGGAGCTGAACCGCAGGCTGCTCGCTCTGGGCAAAGACCAGGGGCTGAAATACGTCTATTTTGTGTCCACCATGGGCTCGGGGTCGACGCCGCGGCTGCTCTATCGCGTGACTCTGGATGGCGCCCAGGCCGGCAAGCGCGAACTGGTGCGCGGCGCGGTGATGGATGATCTGGACCAGCGCGCGCTGCGTTCCGGCGTGGTGGCCGCGGGCCAGAAACCGTGGGTGGCCAACTACCTGGGCGAGGTGCCGGAGACGGTGCTGGGGCCGGCGCTGCTGATCGACGACGTGACCGTCCGCCGCGCCAATGAGAAGAACGACAAGCTACCCTTCTACCCCCCGCCGGAGTAGGCGGCAATTCCGAGGAAAGTTTACGATGTAATTACAGCTTGGATGGAGGGCGGATCATGCTCACGACGCAAGAACTCGAACGGCTGATGGGCGATCTGGAATCGGATCGGGTTGAACGCACCGTCTCCACCGATAATACGGACAAGTTTTCGCAGGCGGTTTGTGCCTTCGCCAACGACCTTCCCAATCATCGCCAGCCAGGCTATCTGTTGGTGGGGGTGACCGACAAAGGCAAGGTTGCAGGAACCGAAATCAGCGATCGCCTGCTACTGAATCTTGGCGGGTTGCGGGCCGACGGTAACATTCTCCCGATTCCTGCAATTACGGTATCGAAGCAACCTCTGCACAACAGCGAGGTCGCGGTAGTGGAAGTTCATCCTTCAGACTTGCCGCCGGTTCGCTACAAAGGTCAAGTTTGGATACGAGTAGGACCGCGCAAGGCAATTGCCAGCGAGCAAGAAGAGCGCATCCTTTCAGAGCGCCGCGCAGCCCGTGTTCTTACTGCGGACGCGATGCCTCTTCAGGAGGCAAGGCTTTCCGATCTGTCCCTTGCTCTTTTTGCCGCATACCGCCAAACTGCGATTGCCTCTGAAGTTATCGAAAGCAACCATCGTTCCATCGAAGAGCAACTTGCCTCGCTGCGATTTTTCGATCTAGACCGAAATTGCCCCACAGTTGCGGGGATGCTCATGTTCGGCAAGAATCCTCGCTATTTTCTGCCCGGCGATTATATACAGTATCTCAAGCTGAGTGGCGAATCGCTAACCGACGCACCCGATGATGAAGCTGAAATTTCAGGAGATATGCTCAGTGTACTCCGGGAACTCGATGCGCGCACGAAGGTCAACATTCACACCACTCTGGTTTCTATATCCGCGCTCCGGGAGAAGACCGTCTCCAACTATCCCGAAGACGCTGTTCGTGAATTGGCGCTTAACGCAGTTCTTCATCGCGACTATCTATCCAATACTCCTGTAAAGTTCTATTGGTTTTCTGATCGGATTGAGTTACACAACCCCGGGGGTCTATTCGGAGAGGTCACAATCGACCAGCTAGCCCGTAGAACCAGTTATCGAAATCCGGTGATCGCAGAGGTATTGAAGACGATGGGATATGTAAATCGCTATGGACGCGGGATTCAGCGCGCGCAAGATGCTCTTGCCGTAAATGGAAACCCGCCGGCAGAGTTCGAGGCTGATCAGCGCGCCTTTCTTGCCGTGATTCGCGGGAGGACATTGTGAAGACCATCGCGTTTTTCAATAACAAGGGCGGGGTAGGCAAGACTTCACTGGTCTACCATCTGGCTTGGATGTTTGCGGAGAGAGGCAAGAAGGTGCTTGCGGTTGACTTTGACCCGCAGGCAAACCTTACGTCCATGTTCCTAAGTGATGATCGTCTGGTCGAATTGT
>CAWBHO010000134.1:0-4730 GCA_963788415.1 uncultured Acidobacteriaceae bacterium
GCGGCATGGGCTGAGTCTACCACCCGGACAAAGCGCAAGACGAGAGTGCTTCGCTTGTGTTACAAGAGGTTAAATCTGAAAGATCACCGGAGGCAGGCGGCTGCTCTCCATTGGAGCGGAAGCAATTGGAATTTCGTGCCCTTCGCAAGCTCGTTGTTTGTAGTCTTTTCGCGGTCGCCCTGTTCGCCTCCCGGCAACTCAGCGCCCAATACCTTACGCTGGAGGGCCAGACCGGCGGGTTTTTGACGCCCACGGCTAACGTCGTCTACGTGGACCGGGACAGAAATTTTCTCACCCCGCCATCGGCTACCACTTCATCGACGCCTCCAAGGTGATCGGTGATATTCAGACCTTCAGCATCACGGAAGGCTTTTTCAGCCGCTTCGAAGCCGGCTACACACGCAGTGTGCATCAGTTCGGTGACAGCGGCTCGCGTCCACCTCCCACGGGGCCTAAGCCAGCTCTGGAATGCCAACGGCATGAACATCTTTCACGGCAAGGTTAAGCTCATCAACGATGGCCAGTTCGGTCCTTGGACACCAGGGGTGGCCGTCGGCGGCTTGGTTCGCACTGGCGACAAGTTTGTCACCGGCGAAGCGGCTGTCGTCGCAACGGAAGCCGAAAATGCCTACTGTTATTACACCGGAGCGTACTTGGAGGCATTGTGTAACCCAACGGTTCCCATTCCGGCGGCCAAGTCCTACACCAACGGAGACGTTTACGTTGCCGTCACCAAAACCTGGGTTAAGAAGCCGGTCCCTTTCCTGGCGAATTTCGGCTGGAAGGCAACCAACGCCACCATCTTCGGCATCGGCGGCCAGAGCACGCGCTTTGGGGGACGGTTCTTCGGTGGCCTGGGCATTCCGCTGCCCCTCGGCCACGGAATCTTTGCAGTCCCCTCGGCGGGCTTTACGCAGGAGCCAGGAACCAGCAAGGGTCTCGGCGCCGCTTCTTACACCAGCCTTCCGCTCGTGGCCGGCAAGGCTGACATACCCACCACCATGGACTACGCGGTGCGCATCAGCCAGAAAGACAAGCCTCACTTCGCCTTCGACATCGGCATCGGCCAGGTCGCTAGCAATATCGGGTCGACCTACACATATACGTTTCCCAACCCGGTGCCCACCGGCACCTATCCCATAGACCTGCAGGCGCGCAAGGTCGTCGGCATGGGCCTCAGCTACCGCTACTGAGCAGCCTCATCTTAAGAGCTGAAAAGCCGTTGGCCAAGAAATGCGCACGTTACCTGTGACGGTGCGGGCGGGATAGGCCTGGGAAGTTTTTCGCAGCCTGGCCGGCCGCCTGGCCACTCCGGCAGCGCGCTGCACCGGCGCGGCTGAATGCTCTGCCCGCGGCAAAGGCTAAAATTTTCACCAGAGGCTGCAACTTCTTGTAGCGGAGTGGGTTTGAAGTGATGTAACCTGTTCGCACTCTCGGATTTTGAGTTGCATCGTTCCCTGCCAAAGCGGCCCAGAAGCTGCGGCAACTTCACCAAGTCCTGACCCGGCGCTGGAAAATCTGGATTGACCAGCCGGTTGGGCACGAAAGGATCAGGAGGCGTTCTCATGAAATTACTCCGCTCGGTTCGCTGGCTTCTGCTGGCGCTCGTTTTCACTCTCGTTCCGGTTGCTTCTCACGCCGGTGTCTTCATCAGCGTGGGGATTGCCCCGCCGGTGCTGCTGACCTACGATCAACCGCCTTGCCCGGAGCCCAACCTGATTTGGACTCCCGGTTACTGGGCCTACGGCGACGATGGCTACTACTGGGTTCCCGGCGCGTGGGTTCCGGCGCCCTATCCCGGCGCTCTGTGGACCCCCGGCTACTGGGGATGGGACAACGGCATGTATATCTTCCATGACGGCTACTGGGGACGCCACGTGGGCTACTATGGCGGCGTCGATTACGGCTACGGCTACGGGGGCATCGGCTTCACCGGCGGCGAGTGGCGCGGCGGCTTCTTCGCTTATAACACCGCGATCATGCACGTGGATCGCCGCTTTATCCACTCAACCTATGAGGATCGAGGGGCCGTGGACAGAGGCTTCGTTGCCCGAGGCAGCCATGTCGCTTTCAGCGGCGGTCCCGGCGGCATCCGCTACCAGCCCAGCGCTCAGGAACGGATGGCCGAGCACGAGCAGCACATGGGCAGGACATCGGTCCAGACGCAGCACGAATCCGCGGCCCGCTCCGATCGGGGTTCGTATATGAACAGCAACGGCGGACGTCCGGCTGCCGAAAGGCCGATGGGCGGAGACAGAAACGCAGCCGCTCCCGCGATGAGGAGCCAATCCATGCCGGCCCAGAAGAATGGGAATATGTCCGCGCCACGGAACGACAACAGGACTGCGCAGCAGAACTACAGCCCGGGCGCGCCGTCGAATGGAAACATGACCGCGCCGCACAATCAGAATATGGCGGCGCCACGGAACGACAACCGGGCCGCGCCAAAGAATGATGCCAGGCCCGCTCAGCAATCGCACTCCGAGCCCAAGGATGAGCACGACCACAAGTAGCAAGGGCCCTCAATCCCAGCCAAACCGGCCCACGGTCAGCCGTGGGCCGGTTTGCATCTGGGCGGCAGGATGAAACCACCGAATACAAGGCGAATGCGGGTGGCTCCCTGGCGCGCAAAAACGGAAAGAGCCGCCCGGCAACAGGGCAGCTCCTTCCTCAGGGAGAATAGTTCCAACGGAGGCAAAACCATCAGAACTTTCTGGCTGCATAGTAGGGGCGGGGAATGGGAGTGTCAAGGACAAATCGACGGAGAAATAAGTAATTTAGAATCAATCATTTGACAATTGTTTCTGGAAAAATGCACAGAGGCTATGTTCTGCTTTTGTTCGCCTTTTCCTCCTCCTATATTCCGTCATTTCAGGGTGTTTCCTTGGGAATCAACCCTGTTTTCCACAGGTTTTCCTCTCCTTCCATCCCTCCTGAAGCGCCCAGCGATTGCCGATAAGAATTCCTTGCCTCAACCGCGCAGATTCAGGCGGATGAACTCCGCATCGTAGACCGAGGAAGCCGGTTTTCCGCGCGCAATGCGATAAAGCGCCCGGAAGCCTCCCAGAAAAATACCCAGCAAAACGGCGGTGCTGCAACCCACAATCACCAGAAAAGCGATTCCCATCAGCAGTTTTCCGGTCTTAGCCACCTCGGAATCGAGTGGCTGCGGGATGGAGATCAGATCCGCCTCATAGTGCACCGTGGCCAGCAAACGGTGGCTATCGTCGGGGATTGCGTCTCCGCTGACCAGGGCCACCAGCGGTCCGCTGCGGCCCACCTCGAGCGAGGCCAGGTCGGAGTTCTGCAGGGGCTTGGTCCAGTCCGGCAGCGGCTGTTTGCCGGCCTGCTTTCCGGCCTGCTTTCCCGCCTGGATGTAGGCGGAAATCCTCTTCTCCTGGGCCTCGGCCATCTGCGGCGTCGGATAGTCGATGAGGGTCAGTGTGGCCTCGCCCGAAGGCAGCGCGTAGCTGGCGGTCACGGCTTCGGCGTCGCGATCGAAGCCCACCAGCGCGGCCGGGAGCACACCGCCCGCGCCCGCATAGCCTGCCGGTCCCAGCGCGTAGTGCGTCGTCTGTTTTTCCAGCCTGCCCTGCGGCAGATTGGACAGCACAGGCGGCGCCAGAGCCCGGCCGCCTCGGGGAACTTGCAGCGTGCTGGCCAGATCGCGCAGATCGCCGGCCGACATGGGGCCCATGCGCGAAAACTTCGCATCGACTACTGTATTGCCGAGCCAAAAGAGCATCCGGTTGTGGTCCGAAGTGGCGCCCGTGCCGATCTCTTCCTTCGGCCAGCCGTTCTGGCGGTA
Source organism: uncultured Acidobacteriaceae bacterium (assembly GCA_963788415.1). Lineage (GTDB taxonomy): Bacteria > Acidobacteriota > Terriglobia > Terriglobales > Acidobacteriaceae > Telmatobacter. The sequence continues at coordinate 3,809 of CAWBHO010000134.1, forward strand.
AAGCGAGTAGGCTCCGAAAGCGCCGCTGGCATCCTGAAAACGCAGCGCCCGCAGGCTCAGCGTTTCGCCGTCGCGCTGGTAATCGGCCAGCGTGGCGCCGGTAAAGCCGTATTCCTTGAGGGCCGCCGCGTTGGCCTGGTCAGCCTGGGCCGCGTCGGTCAGTTTCTTCGGCGTTCCCGCTTCCACCCATCCGGCAAAAACCTCGGGCAACTGCGGCGCGGGCGCGGGCGGCAGCATCAGGTGCGCCACGCCTTGCGCGGACGGGCTCTTGCCCGGCGTATTCGAGGGGTTCGCGGGCGCGCTCTGCGCCTGAGCCAAACAGGCGAAGACCGCCGCCGAAGAGACCGCAATGGAAATCCAACGCATCAAATAAGGCTCCCATCTTCAGGGTACACGTTCGCGAGACCGCCTGTTCGCTGCGGCATCCGCTGTGTCCTTGGACACGGTCGGGAGCGGAAAGGTTCCCTGGGTGCTTCGCTCTCGCTTCCTCTTGTGGAAAAGTATGACACTGAGTGCTATAATTTTTTCCAGTGGGCGAAACCGGGCATGACCGAACACGCATCCTCAAGAACAAGCCATTCGCTCGCTTCGCGCGCAAAAACGACATCGCGGACGCAGACCTTTGCAAAGCAATCCGGGATGCTGACCATGGCCTGATTGGCGCCGATCTCGGCGGGGGCGTAATCAAGCAGCGCTTGGCCCGTAAGGGCTCAGGTAAGTCGGGAGGATTTCGCACGCTGATCCTCTTCAGGGCCAAGGAACGAGCTATCTTCGTTCATGGCTTTGCAAAGAGTGAAGTGGAAAACATTCGTCTGGATGAGCTGACCGCGCTGAAGAAATTGGCTGCCGAGATGCTGGCTTATCGGAGAGAAGAGATTGAGAGAGCAATCTCGTCGGGGACGCTGATGGAGGTAAAATGCGA
>CAWBHO010000135.1:0-13013 GCA_963788415.1 uncultured Acidobacteriaceae bacterium
GCAGCTCGACCAGCAGCGCCACGCCGGTCACCTCAGGCCAGGTAATCGCGGCCAGCGGATGCTCCTGTTCCTGCTCCAGCAGGTGTGCGCTGGGCGGCGGCGCATCACTGAAGAATGCCTTTTGCAACGCGCGCCAGGTGTAAGCCACCCCGATCACGATGCCCACCCCAGCCGCGGCCACCCACCAGGGATTCACCATCCAGGCGCCGACCAGCACCTGTAGCTCGGCGACAAAGCCGGAGAAGCCCGGCAGTCCCATCGAGGCCATCCCGGCGATCACGAAGGCCCAGGCGGCAAAGGGCAGCCGCCTGGCCAGGTGCATTGTCCCCAGCTCCGCCAACTGCCGGGTGTGCGTGCGGGCGTAAACCAGCCGGCCCACAATGGCGAACAGCAGCCCTGCGATGATGCCGTGCGAGAACATCTGCATGACCGCGCCGGTCATGCCGATCTGGTTCAAGGTCATCAGGCCCAGCAGCACAAAGCCCATGTGGCTGACGCTCGAATAGCCAATGACGAATTTGAAGTCGGTCTGCGCCAGGGCCACCAGCGCGCCGTAGACGATGCCGATAACCGCCAGAATCGCGAATACGTCCCGCCAGGAGCCGATGCCGATGAAGGAAAATCCCCAGGGTTCAAGCCCTTGCGGGAAGAGCCCGATCCCGGCGCGCAGGCAGCCATACGCGCCCAGTTTCATCACCACGCCGGCCAGCAGCATGGAGGCGGCGGTGGGCGCGGCCACGTGGCCGGTCGGCGCCCAGGTGTGAAAGGGCCACATGCCGGCCAGGATGGCAAAGCCGGTAAAGACCAGCGGGAAAACCCACATCTGGAAGCTCACCGGGAAATGCGCGGCTCCGAGCGCGATCAGGCTGGTCGAGTGGCTGCCCGCGGTGGTGTAGGCCGCCAACAGGCCGACCAGCACCATCGCCGAGCCCACGAACGAGTAAAGCGCCAGCTTCATGGCCGCATACTCCCGCCGCGTGGAGCCCCAGATGGCGATCAGGAAGTACTTGGGAACAATGGCGATTTCATAGAAAACAAAGAGCAAAAAGAGGTCGAAGCTGAGAAAAACCCCGTAAACTCCGCCGATCAGCGCCAGGAAAAAGGCGAAGAATTCATTGGTGCGCAGTTCGATGTCCCAACTGAAGAGTACTCCGGCCACTGCGGCCAGGCCGGTCAATAGCACCAGCACGCGGCTGATGCCGTCATCGGCCAGCAGGTAGTGAACTCCCATCGACGGCACCCAGAGCGCGTCGACGATGATCTGCCTTCCCTGCCCCATGCCCGCCACAAAACCCGCTATTGCCAGCGCCAGCCCGGCCACGGCCACCGCCAGGGCAAGCCAGCGCGCCAGATTGCGCGTGAGGGCCGGCTTGCCCTTGGGCAAGAGCGCCAGCACGAAGGCCCCGGCAAACGAGAGATAGATCGTCCAAGCCAACATCAAAATCTCCAGTGAGCCAAGAGGTTCATGACCGTCGGGTTCATATTCGCCACAATCAACTGCGGCACAAGGCCGATCAGCAGCATCAGGCCGATGACCGGAGCCAGCGCCAGCCGCTCGCCATGGTGCAGGTCAGCGAAGCCGGCGCAATGTGCAGGCACCGGCCCCCAGAAGACCTTCTGAATGACGGTCAAGATCACAGCCGCCGTCACCAGCAGGCCAAGAATCGAAACCGAGGCCGCCACCCAGGACAACGAAAAAACGCCGCGGAAGATGAGAAACTCGCCGGGAAAACCATTCAGCCCCGGCAATCCGAGCGAAGAGAACAGAGTAATGCCCATCAGCCCGGCCAGCACCGGCGCCGGCTGGCGCAACCCGCCAAAGTTGTCGATGTCGCGATGACCGCCCGAGCGTTCCTGGATCATGGCCACAAACCAGAACAGCGCCGCCGCCGTCAGGCCGTGGTTGAACATTTGCAGGATCACGCCGTTCAAGGCCGCCGCCTGGCTGGTCACGGTGGCGGCTCCCGCGGCCGGAACCGCCAGCGCAAAGATGCCCAGCAAGCAATAGCCCAGGTGGTTGACCGAGGAGTAGGCGAAGATGCGCTTCATGTCAGTTTGCGCCGCTGCCGCCCAGGCGCCCATCACCACCGTCGCCACCGCCAGCACCAGCAGCGGCGTGCGCATCTCGGCGATCTGATGCCCGAAGAGCGGAATCGCAATCCGCAGCAGGCCATAAACGCCCATCTTCGACATGGCGCCGGTCAGCAGCATGGTCACCGGCGAAGGCGCTTCCGAGTAGGCCGCCGGCAGCCAGGTGTGGAAAGGAATCATCGGCACCTTCACGGCAAAGCCGGCCAGCACGCCAATCGCCAGCCAGATGGTCACCGGCCCCAGGTGCGCCGTCACCGCCCGCTCCAGCGCGCCGGTCGAGGCCATCTGCGTCAGAACGCTGAAGTCCATCGAGCCGGTGGAGAGATAAACCGCCAGAAACGAGACCAGCAGCGCCGCGCTTCCCGCCATGGTGTAAACGAAGAACTGCGTCGCCGCCGGCCCGCGCCGTGCGCCGCCCCACAGCTTGATGAGGAAAAAGGCGGGAATCAGGCTCAACTCCCAGTACAAAAACCAGGGAAAGAAGTTCAGCGCGGTAAAGGAGCCGAAAAGGCCGGATTCGAGCACCAGCACCAGCGCGAAGTACAGTCCCGGCTGGTGATGAACGCGGTGCGCCGCATCCACCGACATGAGCGTGACCAGCGCCGAGAGCACCAGCATCAGCGCACCCAGCCCATCCACGCCCAGGTAATACTGGATGCCCAGCGACGGCGCCCAGGCGGCCCGCTCGACTAACCCGATGCTTCCGTCCACGGGCAATTGGGTCCAGACCACCAGCGCCAGCGCCAGCGAGGCCAGCGTCGCGACCAGCGCCACGGCGCGCGCATGGCGGCCGGAGAACAGGGCGACGGCCGCCCCCACCAGGGGCAGCACGGTCAACAGCGTCAAGAGATGGATTCCGCTCATGCCCGGCTGCTCCAGATCAGAATCGCCACCAGCGCAACCACGGCCAGCGCCAGGATTCTCAAGTAAGTTTGCACGCGGCCCGTCTCGATCCGCGCCAGCAGGCCACCGCCCGCACCCAACTCCTCGCAGCTCTTGTCAAAGCCGCCATCCACCCAATTCGTGTCGAGGAAGCGGTTCAACCGCGCCCACAGGCCGAAGCCCCACGCCACTGCGGCCACCGCACCGCCCCAGACACGGCGGTCCAGCCAATCGGCGACCCGCGCCCACCACCCATAAAATGCAATCACCGTCACTCCGTAAAGCTCATCCACATACAACCGGTCGCGCAGCCAGCCCCAGAGCATGGGCGCGGACTTCTCCAGCGCGTCCGGCTCGTCCGCCTGCGGAGAGCGATTTCCGTAGAGCATCCAGGCCAGGCCCAGGCCCAGGAAAACCACCGCCGCCGAGGTCGCCATCAGCCTCAGCAGCCCCGGCTCCATGAAGCCGTGCATGCCGAAGCTCACCGCGCGGTCGTCCAGGAAGGCGTGGAACCATGGCCACGCCGGAGTTCCGATCAAACCCAGCGCCATGGCGAAGAAGGCCAGAATACCCAGCGGCACGACCATCACGGCAGGGCTCTCGTGCGCCGTCTTATGGCCCCGCCAGCGGCCAAAGAAGACGTAGCTGACCTGGCGCGTCATGTAAAACGCCGTCAGCACCGCGCCGAAGACCAACATATAGTAAGGGGTTTGGGAGACGCTCCAATGCTGCGCCGCCTCCAGAATTCCGTCCTTCGACCAGAAGCCTGAGAAAAACAGCGGAAATCCGCACAGCGCCAGCATTCCCACCGCGTAGGTCAGGAAGGTGAAGGGCATGACGGACTTCAACCCGCCCATCTTGCGCACATCCTGCTCCTCGTGGCAGCCGTGCATCACCGACCCGGCGCCCATGAACAGCAGCGATTTGAAAAAGGCGTGGGTAATCAGGTGGAACATCCCCACCGCCACGCCGCCCAGGCCCAGGCCGGCCATCATGTAGCCCAGCTGCGAGACCGTCGAATAGGCCAGAATGCGCTTGATGTCGTTCTGCGCCACGGCAATCAGCGCCGCGAAAACCGCGGTAAATGCGCCCACCCAGGTGACCACCGTCAGCGCCGTGGTGGTCCCGCTCAGCAGCATTCCGCCGTGGGTCAGATGCGCGCCCGCGGCCATCAGAGGATAGACCCGCGCCACCAGGTAAACGCCCGCCGCTACCATGGTCGCGGCGTGAATCAGCGCCGAGACCGGCGTGGGGCCTTCCATCGCGTCCGGCAGCCAGACGTGCAGCGGAAACTGGCCGCTCTTGCCCGCCGCGCCCGCAAAGATCAGCAGGGCGATCGCGCTCGCGGCCGTCAAGCCCAGGGCGGCGTGCTGCGCCAGCAATCCGGTGAGCGCCTGCGCCTCCATCGATCCCGCGCCGTGGTTGTAGAACAGCAGCGTGCCGGTTCCCGCAAAGAGCCAGACGATTCCCAGCAGGAAGAAGACGTCGCCGACCCGCGTGGTGAGAAAAGCCTTCTTGGCCGCCGCCGCCGCGGATGGCTTCTGATACCAGAAGCCGATCAGCAGGTACGAGGTGAGTCCGACGATCTCCCAGCACATGAACAACAACAGCAGGCTGTTCGAGATCACCACGCCCAGCATCGCTCCGGCAAACAGCGAGAGAAAGCAGAAGAAGCGCGTGAAATTCTCGTCGTGGGCCATGTAGCCGACGGAGTAGATGAAGATCAGCAGGCCCACGAAGCTGACCATCACCAGCATCACCGCAGCCAGCGGATCGAGCACCCAGCCCAGGTCCACCTGCCCGCCGAATTGCGTCCCCACCTGAAGCCAGTTGAAGTTGACTGTCTCGCGCACCGCCGCGCCATGAGCCCACGCCGCCACCACGTGCACGAAGGCCACCAGCGAGAGCACCAGCGAAATGCACATGGCCCCGATGGCCAAACCCGCGGCCGTCTTGCGCTTCGGCTGCTTCAGCAGCGCGCCCACGCCCGCCGCGATCATCGGCAGGGCGGGAATCAGCCAGAGAATCTCCGTTATGGGAGAGACACTCAGGAGTGGAGTGAATGAAATTGTCTCTTGCATCAACCTCTCACCCTTTCATCCTGTTGGTGGCGTCCAGATCCGTCGTATGCGCATGGCGGTGAATCGAGATCACCAAACCCAGCCCCACCGCCGCTTCGGCTGCCGCCACGGCAATCGAAAAAATCGCAAAGATCATCCCCGTCAGCAGCTCCGGATGCGGCCCGTAGCGCCAGAAAGCAATCAGATTCAGGTTGGCCGCGTTCAGCATCAGTTCAATGCCGATCAGCACCAGGATGGCGTTGCGCCGGGTCAGCGCGCCGGCCAGGCCAATCGAAAAGACCAGCGCGGCCACCAGAAGATACCCCGCAAGCGGCGTCATTCAGCTCCCTCTTTCTCGTGCAAGGCCACGATCACCGCGCCGATCAAGGCCAAAGTCAACAGCACAGCCACAATCTCCAGCGGCAGAACGTAGCGGCCCATGAGCGCATTTCCGATCTCCTCCACGGTGACCGTGGGCACCGGCGTGGCCTGCGGAAGCCAGGAAACGCTCTGCAAAACTGCCCAGCCGAAGACCGCAAAGACCGCCGCCGCGATCACCAGCCCCATCGGCCAGCTCTGGCTGAAGACTCCGTCTTTCGGAGTTTCCGAGCCCTTGGTGAGCAGAATCGCGAAGACCACCAGGATCGCCACCGCGCCGATGTAGACCATGATCTGCGCAAAGCCTGCAAACTGCGCGTCCAGATTCAGAAACAGAAGCGCCAGCCCGGCCAGAGCCACCGTGAGCGCCAACGCGCAATGCACCGTGTTCTTCAAGGCCATCGCCGCCAGACTGCCAGCCATCGTGAGCGCCGCAATCAAGTAAAAGATAAGGTTCATCAGCAGTGGCTCCCTGTCTCGAAGTAGTAGGGATGGTGGCGATGACAGCCGGGATTGAAAAGGGACGAACACTTGGGGCACTTGTCGAAACACCCCAGATATTGCCGAATACTGAGTTCAGTTCCGCAAACTCCGCATAACACCGCCGCCTGATCCCACTCGCATTCTGGCCAGACCTCGGTCGCGTGACCGGCCAGCGCATCGTGACACTCTTTGCAGGCATAGTAGACTCCGCAACACTTCATCTTGATTGCGACGATGTCGAGCGCTGTGTTGTAGTGGGCGCAGCGCGTCTGAGGGTCGAGATCGATTCCCAGCACATGCGGGTGTATTTTGGCCATGGATTGAGAGGAGAAGGCTGCGTCCTGAAGGCCAGATTGGACCGATGAATTCCTATGGGAAAGATCACTCCGCATAGCGATACCTCCTCGGCCCGAAGTTCTTTCTGCGCATTCCGCCCCAGCCCAATCCCACGTAAGCCAGCGCCAGAATCAGTGTGCAGACCACCCACTGCTCCCACCCGCCGCCCAGGAAGCGCCAGGCCGCGGCCACCAGCAGGTTCAGCAGGCTCATGGGCAGGACAAACTTCCAGGCGAAGTTCATCAGCTGGTCCTGCCTGAGCCGCGGCATGGTGCCCCGCAGCCAGATGAAAACGCAGATGGACAGCATCACCTTGGAGAAGAACCAGATCCACGACGGAATCCAGCCCAGAAATGAGAACGGCGCCGACCATCCGCCCAGAAACAGCGTCGCGCCCAGCGCGGCCACCGATAACATGCCGATATATTCGCCCAGGAAAAAAAGCGCGAATTTGAAGCCCGAATACTCGGTAAAATAGCCCGCCACCAGCTCCGATTCACCTTCGGGCAGATCGAAGGGCGAGCGGTTGGTCTCGGCTGTAGCCGCAGTGATGAAGATGACAAACGCCGTCAGACCCCAGGGTGTAAATACGTACCAGTGCGGGAAGACGCCCGTGTACAGGCTCTGCGCTTCGACAATCTTCGTCAGCGAAAGCGAGCCAGAGATCATGACCACGGCCACGGCCGACAGCAGAAGCGGCACTTCGTAGCTGACCATCTGGGCCACCGCGCGCATGGCGCCCAACAGCGAATACTTGTTGCGGCTCGACCAGCCCGCCATGAAGACCGACAACTCGGTCGCCGCGCCCATCGAAAAGTAAAACAGCAGCCCGGCGTCCATATCCACCAGCGTCATGTTGCGTCCCATGGGAATCACCGCAAAGCCCATGAAGGCCGCCACCACCAGCACCAGCGGCGCCAGAAAATGCACCACAGCGTCGGCGTTGCGGGGAACGACGTCTTCCTTGGTCAGCGACTTGAGGCCGTCAGCCACCGGCTGCAGCAGCCCGAAAGGCCCCACGCGGTTCGGCCCCAGCCGGTTCTGCATCCGCCCCAGCCCCTTGCGCTCCAGCCACACGGAGATGGCCATCAGCGTGGGGAAGGTCGCGATGATGACCACCACGTTCACCACCACGCCGGCCGGCTGCCGCCAGAAGGCGGGCAGATAGCCCAGCAACCAGTGTTCAAACAAAACAAAAATCTGGTCAAATTGATCGATCATCGGCTGGTCTCCGGCATCGGCTGGTCTCCCGCTCCGGCCGGCGGCTCCGCGGTTCTTGCCGCTGCAGCAGCCTTGGCGGCGGCGGCTTCGGCATCCAGCCTGGCCTTGGCTTCGACCTTGGCCTTTTCCTCCGCCCGCCGCGCGTCCACTTCGCCCGCTTCCGTGGGATGAATCTTCCGGTAATGCTCGTTCGACTTGGCCAGAGCCTTGCGGTCGTGCAACAGTCCGCCGAAGCGGTCCGTGGTGCTGAGCTCGAACTCCGTGTCCATCTTGATGGCCTCAAACGGGCAGACCTCGACGCAGATCTGGCAGCTCATGCAGACGGAAATGTCGATGTCGAAACGTGCCGGATAAATCTGCATTTTGCCCACAAAATCCGGCTTCTTGTCCTTGGATTTCTCGATGTAAATGCATTTGGGCGGGCATTCTTTCTCGCAGATCTGGCAGGCCACGCAGCGCAAGCCCGCCTCCCAGTCCTCGCCATCGTAGACCAGGAAGGGAAAGTCGCGCGTCGCCTCGATCGGAGCGATGCGTTCTTCCGGGTATTGCACCGTCGTCAGCCGCTCGGCGGAGACATAGCTCGCGGCAAAGTTCTTCGCCGTCACCGCCAGCCCCTTCAGTAAGCCCTCACCTAACAATGCATCCTCCATTCAGCGGTCAGTCTTCAGTCGTCAGTCGTCAGTTTTCGTTCACTGACAACTGACAACTGACCACTGAAAACTGTTGACTATCGATCCACTTCGCCCAGCACAATATCCACCGAACCCAGAATCAGCACCACGTCGGCCACGTTATTGCCCAGGCACATATCTTCGAGAATCGTCAGATTCACCAGGCTGGGCGGCCTCACCCGGTAGCGGTAGGGATTCGGGCTCCCGTCGCTGATCAGATAAAAGCCCAACTCGCCCTTGGGCGCCTCGATCCGTCCGTAGGCCTCGCCCGGCTTGGGACGAAAGCCGCGAATCTTGGCCTTGGGGTCCATCACCGGACCGCCGGGAATATCCTTGAGCGCCTGCTCCAGAATCTTGAGCGACTCGCGCAGCTCCAGCAAACGGATCATGAAGCGGTCGTACACGTCCCAGTGATCGCCCAGCGGCACCTGGAAATTGAAGCGGTCGTAGATGCCGTAGTGGTCCACCTTGCGAATGTCGTAGTCGACTCCCGAGGCGCGCAGCATGGGGCCGGTCACACCCGCGTTCACCGCCAACTCCGGCTTCAGAATGCCCACGCCCTGGGTGCGGGCCATTAGAATCTCGTTCGTGCACAGCAGCGTCTCGAATTCGTCGGCAAAGGCCGGCAGCTCCCCCACCAGCTTGCGCGTTCTGTCCAGCCAAGACTGGGTTGCATCCACGCGGCAGCCACCGAAGCGCATGTAGTTGCACATCATCCGCGCCCCGGTCAGTTCCTCGAACAAATCCAGAATCTTTTCCCGCTCGCGGAAAGCGTACATCAGTGGCGTGCCGCTGGCGCCCATGTCCTGAATCAGAAAGCCGACCGATGAGGCGTGGTTCTGCACCCGCGTCAGCTCGCCCACAATCACCCGCAGATATTCGGCACGCTCGGGAACCGCCTGGCCGGTGAGCTTTTCGACCGCCAGCGCGTAGGCCCAGTTGTTGGTCAGCGAACAGATGTAGTCCAGCCGGTCGGTGTACGGCATCGAGGCCAGATAGCTCTGCCCCTCGCCCAGCTTCTCGTGGTTGCGATGCAGGTAGCCGAAGACCGGCTTGAGCCGGATCACCCGCTCTCCGTCCAGGGCCACATCCATGCGGAAGACCCCGTGCGTCGAAGGGTGATGCGGCCCCATGGCCACTTCCAAAACCTCCCCTTCGCCGTCCGGTTGAAGCACCGCGGGCTGGTTCCAGCCTTCCGGCTTCCGGCTCTCCGGCTTTTCATGAACAGTCGCGGATTCGCTTTGCAATTGGCTCATCGGCCGCCCTCCGTTCCCTGCCCGCCGGCCGCAGGGGCGTCGGCTGCCGCCAGATGGGCCAGAGTCCGTTGCAGCACCTCGTCGTGCGCCGTCGGCTCGTACTCGAAGTCGTCCGGCTCGCGGTAATCCTTCCGCATGGGATAGTCCTTGAAGCCCTCCCACATCAAAATCCGCCGCAGGTCCGGGTGTCCTGTGAAAACGATTCCGTAGAGGTCGAAAACTTCGCGCTCCTGAAACTCGGCCGAGCGCCAGATGGGCGTCAGCGAAGGAATCTCCACCCGGTCGCCGCGGTTGGCTGTGTGCATCCGCAACACCACGGGGCCATGCTTTTTCTCCATCGAATAGAGGTGATAGACCGCCTCCAGATAACCCGGCTCTACGTGCTTGCGTGTCTCCTCGACCGTCTCCTCGACGCTTTGCTCGACTCCATCGACGGTTTTGACCACCGTGCGGGTCACCTTCACCTTTTCGGCGATCTCCCGGTCCGGCCAGTCCACGCCGCTCACGTTCGAGAGGAAATCGAGCCGAAGATCCGCATCCTCGCAGAGAAACTTCGCCACCGCCAGCGCATGGTCCGGCGCAAGGAGCAGAGTATGCTGCCCGCTGGGGCTGGGATTGGACACGATCTCCACGCCCGCGCCCGGCACGGCCGCCTCGATCGCCGCCTTGATCTCTTCTATCGTCTTCATCAGCGAATCACCACCGGCACAGTCCACACGCCCTTGTTCGACGCTGGCTCCAGATCGTGCTCTCCGGGAACAGGCACCGGAAACTCGCCCTGCGCCGCCGAGTCCAGATGCCGCGGACGGCCCTCCCCGGTCAGCGGTTGCTCGTCAATCTTTTTCTGCAGCATCATGAAGGCGTGCAGCAGCGCCTCGGGCCGCGGCGGGCAGCCCGGAATATGCACATCCACAGGAATATAGCGGTCAATCCCCTTCAGCACGTTGTAGCCCTGCTTGAACGGTCCGCCGCTGATGGCGCAGGCTCCCATGGCGATCACGTAGCGCGGTTCGCCCATCTGGTTATAAAGCCGGACCACCTGAGGAGCCATCTTCTTGGTCACCGTGCCGGAGATGATCATCAGGTCGGCCTGGCGCGGCGACGGCCGGAAGACCTCGGCTCCGAAGCGGGCCAGATCGTAGCGCGCCATGGTGGTGGCGATCATCTCGATGGCGCAACAGGCAAGCCCGAAGTTCATCGGCCAGACAGAGCTGCGCCGGCTCCAGTTGTAGAGCTCCTGCATGGTTGTGACGAAGACGCCCTGCTTGCCCAGTTCAATCTTCAATCCTTCATCTACCATCTTCACTACGCTCCATGAGCTTCTAGCTGCTAGCCTCTAGCTTTACTTTCCACGCTGTCGTGGCTGCATCGTTGTCCTGGCAGCCGGCTGGGCTGCCTTTCATAAATCCCCGAGGCGCTGACCGCGGGCAATTGCTGGCGGATCACCGCCCTGCCAACCCCTATGCCGCTGGGAGCTCGAGGCAGCGGCTAGAAGCTAGAGGCTAGAAGCCGCCTTTTCACGCCCAGGTCAGCACGCCCTTGGCCCAGGCCCACGCCAGCCCTTCGACCAGCAGCAACACAAAAACCAGCATGGCCACGCAGGCGGCGACATTCAGGCCGGTAAAAGCCACCGCAAAGGGCAGCAAAAACACGGTCTCGACGTCGAAGATCAGAAAGATAATCGCGTACAGGTAATAGGCCGAACGGAACTGCATCCAGGCGTCGCCCTTGGATTCGAGGCCGCACTCGTAGATGGCGTTCTTTACGCCATTCGGCTTGGGCGGCGAATACACGTGCGCCCACAGCCAAGCCAGCCCCAAAGGAGCCAGACCAAAGCCCAGCGCGGCCGCGAACAGGACTGCCAGAGAAAAGTAGGGATTTGATGCCATCTTCGAAAACAAGATCCTTCTTCATGAACGTACCAGTTCAAAGGCGGCTTTGGCTAACGGAAAAGGAACCTGGCAGGCGCGCCGAGGGCGTTTTAGCTCCCTTTATCCCACTCTGTGAACCCACGTTGAACGTCACCGGAGAGAATGGCCGCCCTGGCCGATCCATTCCTGATTTCCGCCTGACGCCGCTACCGGCTTACCCGCCATGAAATGGACGCACCGATCAGGCAGGCGAAAGCAACGCCGCGCTCGCATCCCCGAAGCGCGAGGCTATCGGAAAGCCCAAGCGGCTGCCGCCTGCGGCCAGAGAAATCAGGAAAGTCCCGCGCAGCCTGGCGGCCTGAAGCATTTCTCCTGAAGGTATAAAGTATGGGTGCCCCACCCTCGCCACATTCCTGTTTTGTGGCTGGGGTGGGATGCAAGCAGCCCACTCTCTAGCAAGAAGAGCAATGCTCTCATCGAACTGGCGGGCGGTTTATCCCTCCCAGCGCCAGATCGAGCAATCCTCCCAGTTCGAAGACGCATACTCGCCGTCCGGCTGGTTGGCCAGAATACGATGGTCGGCGAGAGCATCCGCCTTGGACCGCCGCACCTGCCCGAGAAACAGTCTCTTGAAGCCGGGCTGCCGCTCCAGCACGTGTTCCTGCTCGTTGTTCACATACAGCAGATCCAAGCGGCAAGCCCGCCTGTCCGGGGCATCCGACAAAGCCTTGGACAGGCTCCCGTTCCAAGCCGTGAGCAGCCGCCGCATCACCGACGCGCCGAAGGGATTGAAAAGAAATGCCAGGCACGGCCCCGCCGGAAGCGGAAACTCGACCGCATCCCGGCAAACGATCCTCATCGGCGCCCGCGCCCGCTCCGAGGCCCGCCAGACAGACAGGTTCTTGCGCGCTATCCGCGCCAGCGCTGGGTTCAGCTCCACCCCGATCACCTGGCGGAACGGAAACTGGGCCCCCAGCAGCACGGCCCGCCCCATCCCCGCGCCCACATCGAGAAAAGTGACTTCTTCGAGCGCACAATCGGGCCTGCTCCTCCGCCAGCGGCGCATCAGCGACTGGAAGACCGACGGCGCAACCCCGTAGTACGCCGTGGCATGGCGATCATGCCGGTAGAATGGAAGTGATTGATGTTTCTGAATTTAAACAGCCAATATCAAAACGAGTTTTAGAGCCCACAACTAAAACAAGGACTATTATAGAAAATGAAGTCCTTGACCGTAAACTTCTTCATTATATTTTATTTTTTCTAATTAATCTCTTACTTCCTATTTTAACTAAATCTTTTTCTTCAGGCTTCACATTTTTCCATGTTTTGTAATCCCTAATATCAGAAATAACTGAAACATCAATTCCATACATTTTAGCAATATCTTTAAGTTTAATTTTAGTCTTAATTTGATTTTTCAGAATATTTCTTATTTCAATTACCTTTTGAATATTGAGTTTAGATTTAGTATTATTTTCATTTTCGCATCTTTTTATTTGAGCCATCGACATTTTCTGTCGAACTTCATCAGTGTGATTTTTGCCAATATTTGATATTGCAATTTTTTGCCTTGTTTCTTCCGATACAATCTGACCGATATGAGATTTTGACATTGCCATTTTTGTTTCTTCCGATGCTTTCCTGCCTTTTTGAACTTCTGGATATTTTCTTTCTTGTTTCTGCCTATTTTTTGCTCCATGTTGTCCCTCCCCACCATCTGTTAAATTGTATCCATATTCATCTCCGTATCGATGAATATTT
>CAWBHO010000136.1:0-39814 GCA_963788415.1 uncultured Acidobacteriaceae bacterium
AGAACCGTTCCGGTCGAGATTGAATCCACTGACAGCGAGGACAATACCCACGTCGAAGCGAACCCGTCGAAGACCGATCTCGACCCTGGTCGGCGTCAATGATTCCCCAGGCGAAGCTCTCGAAGTGCCAGCGAAGCAGGCTCCGCGCTTCAAGAGAAAGCAAACAGCCGATCGAGGACGATAGAATTGCGCACTTCACTTGAAGAATGCCCATTTTCACCAAAACCAACCTTGATCGGTTGGCCAGAGAGAATCGGGATTCCTCGACCGGGGACTAGAATCACTGCATGAGTCCGGTGCCCACATTCTTAGAGGCGACCTGGGGGAATCTCTGGAAATACATTGTGGGATTCGCTTCGTTTCCAGTCGTTGTACGCGGTTCAGGGCTACTGCTTGAGGGCGCTCGCAAACGATGGGAGTCCGCAAGTGCCGCAAAACGAGTTGTTTCCACGCAATTAGATCCGCTCCTAAAGGCTGCCGACGAACTACATGGGAAGCTCCGGTCGCTCGCTGAAGAGGACTTTCGCGAATTCCGGACAATTGTAGAGACGAATGCGACCGGCTCTGACCTAGTGAATCTGTGCAGCACCCTTTATTTGTTTGCTCAGTTCTGGGGAAGACTGGAAATCCTCAGACGCGAGAGTTTCCATGCAGAGTTGACCAAGAATCGACAAGGCAAACTGTTAATGGATTTTCTTAGATGCCTTGAATCGAAGCACGTGCGCTTAGTTGACCGAGCATGGCAGCGCGCAATTGGCGAACTGGTATTTACGGAAGCAAAGCCGGTCGTAAACCTAATTACGTTTAGGGAATTCGTCGAACGGTACGAACAGATTGAACGGGTCCGCGAGTGGGTTCGTCCACTGGAAGAACTTCTGCGAGAAACGAAGTTCCGCCGAGCTCGTCAGCGTGCGCTCCAATATGGCGTCATCGTACAGGCACTAATCGACACACTCGACCCCAACCATCACACAACACGTGAGCGCCCTGCCTATCCGAACAAGTTGTCGAGGAGAGCCAAACGGGAATTAATTGGGCGTGTCTTCGGGGTCTATTTGCAGGATGTAAAGCAGGTTCAAAAATACACAGGAATACGAAACTAACGGAGAAATCAAGAGGGCTTCCTGCTGTGCAGGAAGCCCTCTTTGGAGGCCGTTGGCCCGCCGGGATCTGATCCTCTCTGTGGAAGCAGATGATACCACCCATTGGGCCCTGGCTAGATCGCTGCCAAACCGTCCGGCATACCCGTAGTATCTCACAACCATGCCTCCGAGGCAATTCGACTTCGACTCTTGGATGAGGCATTGCGGACAGAGTGCTCATGTACCCGTTCGAAAAACCTGAGCCCGATTGCCGCCCTCAATATCCGAAGGGAGGCGATGTGGCGCGCATTGTGCCAGCTTAGAGGGAATCCAAAAACACAGCCAGCAACAAACCTGTCCCAACAAGCCACAATCATGGGCCCCGATCTCGATCATCGCAGGCGCACATCCGAATGCTCCAAATGAGGCACCGAGAGAATGGACTGGCGCAATTTCCTGCAAGTTCAGAAATATTTTTGCGGAACAGCCATCAGAACAGCCATTCGGGCGCAAAAAAGATAACCGCCTTTGGGGGCGGCTTGTAAATTACTTATTTTATTGATGTTATGGTGGACGCGGTAGGAATCGAACCTACAACCTGTCGGTTAAGAGCCGAATGCTCTGCCAGTTGAGCTACGCGTCCAATCTCACTCAAAAAAACCGTCCAGCCAAATACATTGCGCACCGTCTGAACGGGCGAAGAATTCCCCTCGCCACTTGACGAATATAGCACAGAAGGCGGACACTTTCAAAACTTGGAAGTTGCTCCGATTGCGGTCTGAAGAAGGCCTGGGCAGGCACGCTAAAAGTCGAGGGCCAGGCCGGCGCGGATGCCGCGCTGTTGTTGAGCGAAGATCAGTTCGGAGCCATCGCTTGACAGGTACGGACGATATCCTTCGGCCAGCAGATTGTGCATATCAATCAGCAAATTAAGGCCTTCCATGCCGCCGATGCGCAACTGAACAGGTTGCCGAAGGTGAAGGCTGAGATAGGGATCGGCGGCATTCTCGGCAAAGGGTGCCACCGCGGTGACCGAGTCGTCGGGTTGCCAGCGATAGCTTGCCCGCCAGCGTGTTTTGGTGCCTTCCAGCGTTCCAGATAACGAGAGCGTATACATCTGGGTGCGGCGAGGATGGAGGCTGGCGAGCGCCTGGGCCAGCAGTTCTGACGGCGGCAAAGGGAGTGGGGCGGCCGGCATCACCAGGGAGTTGCCATTGGCATAGCCGAGCCAGAGATGATTGCCTCCCGGCACACTGTGCTCAAAGAAGGCTGAGATTCCCGTGCTGGTGAACTGCGGTCCGGCAGCGTGGAGCAGGTCGCTGATGGGGTCCAGGAGCGCCGCGGAAGCAATCGAATCGCCCTTTGTAAAGCTGCCATTCGCCTCGACGACCGGATTGTTGACGCGGTCGTGAAAAACCAGCACGGTAAAGCCGGACCGATCGGTACGCTCGTCCCAGCCAAGTTCCTGGTGAATCCCGTGCTCGAAGGCCAGATCGCCGTTGTGAGCAGAAACTCCGGGCAGCCAGCTTGCCGCACGGGTGTCTGAACGGCCTTCGCTGCTCTGTACGGTCGGCACCATGGTGGCCACGCGGTAGCCCAGGGAAGAATTGCCGTCCCGCCAGGCCACGTCGGCAAACGGCAGCACCGCGGCCACGGTGTCGGACGAGGGTCCAGAAAGCCGTGCAAGCACCTGATTGGAGCCTACGTCGCCCTCGAACTCGTCGCCGAGATGAATTGTCTCCCAAGTGCTCACGGCGAACTCATTCAGCCCCTTGGAGTCGGCGCTGGTCATCACCGGGCGAAGCGCGATGGCCGCCACGGACTTCACCGAGCCGACAAAGCCCAAATCCTGCCGGAAGCCGAGCATGGACTCCATGCCGGCGTCCGTGTCGGGAGCAAAATCAACGCGCGCCAGGAGTTCGCGGCTGTCTGAAGGCGTGTCTTCGACCGCTGCGGAGATGCGCTCGCCGCTCTCGCTGAAAGCGCCCTGCTGACCGCTGGCCATCAGGCGAGCCTTCAGCCGGGGATGGGCCGTGGAGCCGTCGGAAACGACGACCAGCGGGCCGTTCTCAAGCCAGCGCAGGAGAGGGCGGTTGGCGGCCGAGCGCAGGGTCCAGGCCCACTCATCCTTTTGGCCGCTGCCAGCGTTCTGCTCAGGCGGCAGCCACTGCATCACTTCGTAAAGGGTGTTCAGAGTCAGGTCGACGACCGTGTGGGTGCGGATGTGAACATTCTCGCGCAGCGAGGGAAGAAACCAGGCTCCCGTGGCCCTGAGCGCATAGCGGCCGGGCAGAACCGCGGGAATGGCGAAGCGGCCGTTTGCGTTGGTGTAGACGCTGGCGATGACGGATAGGTTGGGACGCAACAGCTCAACCTGAGCGCCCACCTGGGGTACGCCAGCCGAGTCGCGCACCGAGCCCGAAACCGACCCGCGCGCATCCCCGTAGAGCGAGGCGCTGCCCGCGACCATCAGCAAGACAACAAAAGCGAGATTAAGCCTGTGCATCATCAAGGTCGATGGTGATCTGGCTGCATCCCTGGCATATTCACTCAGAATCGATTTCGCGCCGGCTTCCGGATCTTGTGTCCGGTAGCCTCTCCGCACGGAATCCATACTATTCCACTTCAAAGGGCGCCGATTCGGCAATCTGATGTTTTGAGATTGCGTCATCCACTTTGATTGTAACCTTGTACTTGCCCGGCTCAAGGCCGGCCATGGGCAGGGTGTTCTCAACTGTCAACTGGTCGCTGTGCGGGTCAATGCTCTTTGAATCCACTTGTTTCTGAAAAACGACCGTGTTGGCGGCCGGAGAGTCGGCAGTCGCGGCGCTGGTCTTGACAATCTGGTACGTCACGGTGGCGTCGTTGCTCTTGGTCGCGTCGTTGATGCCGAGGTTGTAAACCTGCATCCAGGAATTGAGGCTCTGGTCGCGCCTGAAGCTGACCGGCGTGGCCGGATTGGCGCTGACGCGGGGTCTGATGAACGTGTTGCCGATGACAAAGTTTCCGCTGCCAATCGAGTGGGAACTGACGGGGTTCATCTGGTCGGCCAGAATCAGCGAAGAGGCGCCCAGCTTTTCATCGTCGAAGGCCGGAACATTCAAAGCGCGCCCGTAAATGCCCATGTGGTCCGGGTTGTTCACGTCTTTGATGGCAATGTCCAGCCGGTAGAGACCCGGCATCAGGGGCAGCGCCTTCCAGTAGACCGACTTGCGCTTCAGCGAGTTTTCCAGCAGTTCGGCCGGCTGCTCGATCTGGACCGTATCCTCAAATGTCTGGACCGTCTTGTCACTCAGGGTGGTCACCTTGCCCAGAATGTTCACCACGCCCGTGGATACGCCGCCCTTGGTAACAAAGGTCACGTCGCTATTACTGATCTGCAGGGTGATCGGAACCATGTCGGTGTTTTCGGTCACCTTGACGAAGTCGGTGCGGACGTCAAAGGGAAAAATCGGTCCGGTCAGCAGCTTGTGCTCGGTCATGAAAGCATCCAGATCCTTGAATTTGACCGGAGGCGGCGCAAACAGCTTGGCTTCCAGCTCGATGCGGTCAAACTCCTTGGACGAGTTCGCCCCAGACGTCGGACCGGAGCGCTCGCCCTGCTTCGAGGACTGCCCCATCTGTTCCGCCATGGTCTGGCCGGCGCCGGGAGTGTGCTGCAAGGCATCCTTCTCGCTCGGGTCGATGGTGAAGTGGTAGTCGCCGCACTGGCAGGTATCGACAAACTCGAGATCGATGTTTTCCCCTACGCCCTCAAGATAGCGGTAATGCCAGGTCTCGAACGGGAAGGTGGAGGTCTCGCCGCCGCCTTCTTCCACGGGGCGCTCGTAGGAGCCGCCGGACGGGTGGGAGTCGATCGAGTCGGGCTGGCCCCACATGATGTACATGCGGCCGCGGTCGGTCTTCCAGCCGGGCTTGCCGGCAGCAAAATGTTCGTTGGCGTAGGCGATGCGCCGATAGTGTTCTTCGCGAAACTCATTGTCCGGCGAATCGGGATCGGGATTTCGCCGCTGCCAGAAATTTTCGATGAATGCGTCGCGCTCCTCGTCGTTGCCGAGGTTCATGAACGCCTTGCGCTCCTCAGGCGAGATGATGTAGGCCACATCCTGGTTCAGCCAGGTCTTGTAGGCGCCCTTCAACTCCTGCCGGACGGCCTTCTGGGCGGCAAATTTTTCCCGGTCGGAACGCGGGCGCAGCAGGGGATTGAACTGCTCGTCCGCTCCCTGTTTCTGGCTGCTGTCCGGTTGCGCCTGAGCGGGGGAATTGTCGGTCTGCTGGGCCTGGAGGGCGGAGGCGGCAGCGAAAAACAGCCCGCAACCCAGTGCGATGAATAGAAGATCACGGCGTTTGCGCATCATTTGCCTTGAAAAGCTCCTGTAATCCCTCATTCTACGGGGCCTGAAAGCGCCGGGCAACCTTCTTCCGCAAGTAAGCTGTCTGCTTGGACGCCAAAGCGCCGCCAAGGTGAGCAGAAACCGCACCCTCCAAAACGGTGCTGCGCGCGCCTGAACCTTTGAAGCGAGCCCTCTCGCTTGCCCGCCCACGAGGCAAGCTCTATCACCCTGTAGCTTTATTTTGCTATACTTGGCCTTCTTCCGCAGAGCGCTATGGTCATCCCGCCGAAGTGCGGCTTTCGAGGTTTCCACGAGCGAAAGCGATCGATCCCCACAAGCTCAGCGAGAGTTTTCAGCCCTTCTCGGAACCCGGCCGGAGTTCATTGCGTACACTGAAACTGGAGAGACTTGGAGCGCGCATCCCGCATGAAGAAGATACTTTTGATCGTTCTCGCCGTTGTCGCCGTCTCTGGACTCGTGGGATTCTTCATTTACAGGCAGCGATCCGGCTACACCAAAGTTCTGACTGCCAGGATCGCGCGCCAGGATCTGACCACCGTTGTGAGCGGCACCGGCGAGATCACGCCTAAAACCTACGTAAACCTGGGCGCCACCGCCATGGGCCGAGTCACCCACCTTTATGTAAAAGAAGGGGATTTGGTGAAGAAGGGCGAGGTGGTGGCCAGCATCGAAAACGTGCAGCAGGAGGCGTCCGTGACCGGCCAGCAGGCCGCCATCGCCGCTGCTAAAACCGATATTGCCTCTTATGTTGCCGCGGAAAACACCGCCGAGGCCAATGTCGAGCACGCCCGCGCCGACCTGGAACAGAAGAAGCTGGACTGGCAACGCGCTCAATCTCTCTATAAGGACGGGATTCTGGCCAAGCAGGATTATGACGCCAAAAAAGCGGCCTACGACACCGACGTGGCATCCCTGGCCCAGGCCGTGGCGGGAGTCAGCCAGGCCAGGGCTAATTCCGCCTCGGCGCGCGGACACCTGCGGACCCAGGTCGCGGATCTGCGCGCCGACCAGGATATGCTCAGCCGGACCATCGCCATCGCGCCCTTCGATGGCATTGTGACCAATGAGCCGATCCGCGAGGGCGAGACGGTCGTCGAAGGCATCCAGAACGCCGAGGGGTCCACGCTGATGACCCTGGCGGACATGAGCGTGATCACCGCCGAGGTGAAGGTCGACGAAACGGACATCGTCAACGTCAAACTGGGCCAGCCGGCCGACGTCACCGTGGACGCCCTTCCCGGCAAGGTCTTCAAAGGGCATGTGACGCTGGTGGGCGACCAGGCCCTGCTGCGCTCGACCGGCGTGGCCACCTCGCAGTCCACCACCGGCACCGAGGAGGCCAAGGACTTCAAGGTCGTCATCACGCTGGACGACCCCTCGAAAGAGCTGCGTCCCGGATTTTCCACCACCGCCAAGATCACCACGGCGCACAAAGCCAATGTGCTTGCCCTGCCCATCCAGGCGCTGACGATGCATTCGCCGGAAGAGGGCAAGGAAAAGGGAGGGGTTCTGGCGGCCACCGCCCCCTCTCCGTCGACTGGCGCCAAGGATGCGCCCGTCCAGGGCGTCTTTGTGGCGGAAAAGACTCGAGAGGCAGGCTGCGGGCCAGGTTCGTGCCGGTCAGCACAGGCATCACCGGGTCCACCGACATCGAAGTTCTCTCCGGCCTCAGGGCGGGACAAGAGGTTGTAATCGGTCCTTACAAGACACTCCGCATTCTCAAGGACAAAGCGCTCATCAAGCAGGACACCGAAAAACCGGTCGCGCTCGATGCGGGCGGAAGTTCGTAGAAACCTGGCCGGGTTTCGGTTCAGCTTCTTGTGCGAACAGGATCGAGCACCGTGACCGGTTGATTTTGTCGCCGTACCCATGAATCCGGTTGTCCCAGCTCTCGATCTTGTAACCTGGGAACCACAAATCCACGCGGTCGCAGCACCAGGGAACAAACCTGCCGCTCTCAAAGCAAGGCCGGCAAGGTAAAAGGAAGAGATTCGCATGGCTCTGAACGGCATTCGTACCGAAGACGATGCGCAACAGACGGCTCAGCCCGGCCGCGACATGATCGTTGTCGAAGATCTGTGGCGCACCTACGATATGGGCTCGGAACAGCAGGTGATGGCGCTGCGCGGGGTCAACCTGCGCATCCGCCACAACGAGTATGTGGCCATCATGGGCCCGTCGGGCTCGGGCAAATCCACGCTGATGAACCTGATCGGCTGCCTGGACACGCCCTCGCAGGGCCAGTACTGGCTGAACGGCCAGCTGGTAAGCGAGTTGGACGACGATCAACTGGCGCGCATCCGCAACAAGGAGATCGGCTTCGTCTTCCAGACCTTCAACCTGCTGGCGCGGGCCACGGCGCTCCACAACGTTGAGCTGCCGCTGATTTATAACGGCACGCCGGCCGCCGAGCGTACCGAGCGGGCCAAGGAATCGCTCACCAATGTTGGCCTGGCGTCGCGCATGTATCACAAGCCCAACGAGCTGTCCGGCGGCCAGCGGCAGCGCGTGGCCATCGCCCGGGCGCTGGTCAACCGGCCCTCGATCGTCCTGGCCGACGAACCCACCGGCAACCTGGACTCGAAGACCGGCCTGGAGATCATGGCGCTCTTCGATACCCTGCATGCCAGCGGCAACACCATCGTGCTGGTCACCCACGAGCCGGACATCGCCGAATATGCCCATCGCGTGGTGCATATTCGCGACGGTCAGATCTTTTCCGACGAGCCCTCCAAGCGCTTCCAATAGAGTATTTTTCGCTCTGCCAGGCAGGGGCGCTGAAGGCGGCCCGACGGGCTTTTCGCCCGGAAATTGCCGCCACCGGCCGGCCGGGGAGTCCGCGGCATCCAACCGATGCTTCGAGGGCGCCAAACTAACCTGATAAAGGCAAATCGCACATCCACATAAACCGAAAAGATGCTTTATCTTTCCGGTTCATGTTTTTTTCTCATGCGCCGATGAAAACTTTGTCGGCCTTGTAATCGTGGTTCGGGCCAGGAGGCGATGCACGTTGAGATCCCTGCAGAGCGCCACCCCTTATCAAACACCGTCTTCTTTGTCCCGCCTTACCCTCGTGGAAGTAGAAACGCCGGCGGAGTTGACGCCTGCCGGGGTCAGCGCGGCATGGCGTAAGTTGCTGATCCAGGCTGAGATGGCTGGCCCTCATGTGCAGGTGGCGACCTTTGAGGGGGAACACGGCAGCGGCAAGCATACGCTGGCCCGCTATCTTTTCAGCCGTTCGCCGCTGGCTGGCGGCAGCTTTCAACGGCGGGATGCGCGGGAATGGCTGGTCGCCGATGCTGATCCGTCCACGCTCACCGGCTTTACCTATCTGGACCGGGTCGACCTGCTGGCGCCGCCTGGGCAGGGTTTGTTGCTGGGCGTGCTCAAGGCGCTCCAGGATCGTCCCCCGGGCCGCTCCGTGCTGCTGGCCTCCTCGCAGACTTCGCTGCGCCAGATGGCCGCGCAGGGCATCCTGCTGCCTGACCTGGCCTTTCGGCTCACTGCCGTACGCTTTGCCATTCCTCCGCTGCGCCAGCGCAAGGAGGACGTCGCCGTACTGGCTCAGGTTTTGCTGGACCGCCTTTGCGCCCGCTACCAGCAGCGTCCGGTGATTCTGGCTCCCGGCACGCTGGCCCGGATGCTCCAGCACAACTGGCCGGGAAACGTGCGCGAAATGGCCTCGGTGCTGGAGAGCGCTCTGCTGGAGGCCGCCAACGGCATCATTCGGCCCGAAGACCTCGCCCTGCCCACCGGTCTGGAAGCTCCGCCGCAAGCCCAGCAGCTGGCGAGAACCGACAACCTGAATCTGGATGCGGTCATTGAGCAGCACGTGCAGAATGTGCTGGAACTCAACCGCGGCAACAAGCTGCGCGCAGCCCGTCAGCTTGGCATCAGCCGGTCCACTCTTTATCGCATCCTGGGCAACGAAAATATTCTCGCGCGTTAAGGGCCCGTCTGGGCCCTTGGGCAACCTCGATCCGCCTCCGCCAGCCGGCAGGCAGCCGCGCGGATTTATCCAGGAATGCCTCCAGCTTGCTCAAGCATCTCCTTGATCTCTTCCGGGGATGGAATACGGCCGGCCGACTTGACCGCTCCGTCGATTACCAGGCCGGGAGTCATCAGAATCCGGAACTTCATGATCTCCTGAATCTCGGTCACCTTATCGATCTGCGCCGCAAGACCAAGCTCCTGAACGGCCTTCTCCGCGTTGGCCGTCAGCGTCTTGCACTTCGCGCACCCCGTTCCCAATACCTGAAACTTCATCCTTCTTTAGCACCTGGACTCGCTGGGCGCCTCAGCAGCCTGTGGTGAAACTCGAAGACGCCCAAAAACCGTTTCCCAGGGTTAAAGCCCGTCTTTATTTTCAGCCACTTGCGGAGCGGCTAAACAGCCTGCGGAAAAGGCCCTGAATTCAATTCACTTCCCTCAAAAACATCCCTCAGGACCTAAAAGCCTTTTGATTCTGCGGAAGTTGCGGCACGACTCAAGTCGTGCCCTTTCAAAACAGTGAGTTTCTCCGCAGCCTGGAAGGCCGATGAGGGGTGTTTCTCGGTGATGATTCCCGAAAATCGGAGTTTTTCCGCAGTCTGTCTAGCCCGCAGCCACCATCCGCACCGCCTCTTGCGCATTGGCGGCCACGCGCAGCAGTTCCCTGTTCTTCGGCATCAGGAAGCCTGCCTCGACGGCGGAATCGAGAAAGGCCAGCAGCTTGTCCCAGTAGCCGGCGGTGTTGATGAGGACACAGGGCTTGGCGTGCATGCCGAGCTGCGCCCAGGCGACCGTCTCCAGCGTCTCCTCGAGGGTGCCGTAGCCGCCCGGCAACACCAGAAATGCGTCGGCCAGCGCCGTCATGCGCGCCTTGCGTTCGTGCATGGTGGGCACCCGCTCGAGCGCGGTCAGCCCGGAGTGAGCGATCTCGCGGCCGGAGAGCACCGCCGGCAGCACGCCCAGCACTTCCGCCCCGCCGGCCAGCGCCGCATCGGCCACCGCGCCCATCAGTCCTACGTTGGCTCCGCCGTACACCATTCCCAGCCCGGAGGCGGCAATGGCTGCGCCCAGCGCGCGAGCTTCGGCGAGATAAACTGGATCGGTTCCGGCGGACGAGCCGCAATAGACGGCCACGCGGCGAAGAGGTTGGTTGGAAGGCGTCATGATGCTTTCAGGATAACCCGCCGACGAGGAAATTTGCCGCGAACGGTACACTGGACTCAGGACTCTTCCCCCTGGGACGCTCGCCTTGCAGCTACTGATCGACAAACTGAATCCCGAACAGCGCGCCGCCGTCGAGGCTACCGAGGGCCCGCTGCTGATTCTGGCCGGAGCCGGCTCGGGCAAGACCCGCGTCATCACCAGCCGCATCGCCTGGCTGATCCGCGAAAAGGGCGTCGCGCCGGACTCCATTCTGGCCGTCACCTTCACCAACAAGGCATCCAAGGAGATGGGCGAGCGCGTCGACCGCCTGCTCGACCACTCCTCGCTGGCCAAGCCCCTGCTCTGCACCTTCCACTCGCTCTGCGTGCGCCTGCTGCGCCGCGACATCGAGGCGCTGAAGGTGGGCAATGAGGGCCTGACCCGCTCCTTTGCCATCTACGACGAAAACGACCAGCAGGGCATCGTCAAGCAGATCATGAAGCGCATGGGGCTGGACACCAAGCAGCTCACGCCGCGCACGGTGCTCGGGAAAATCTCCTGGGCCAAGAACCATATGGTCGATCCGCAGGAGTATTACCTGGCCTCGAAAGACCCCAACAGCGAGCGCATCGCCCACATTTTCAAGGGCTACCAGACCGAACTGCGCAAGAACAACGCTCTGGACTTCGACGACCTGCTGCTCGAAGCCGTCCGCCTGCTGAAGGTTTCCGGCGAGGTGCGCGCGCGCTACCAGCGCAGGTACAAATATTTGCTGGTGGACGAGTACCAGGACACCAACCGCCCGCAGTACGAGCTGATGAAGCTGCTGGCCGGCGAGGCCCGGAACGTCTGCGCCGTGGGCGACGAGGACCAGAGCATTTATTCCTGGCGCGGGGCCGATATTCGCAACATTCTGGAGTTTGAAAAGGATTTTCCCGACGCCCGCATCGTCCGGCTGGAGCAGAACTACCGCTCGACCCAGGTGATTCTGGAGGCGGCCGGCGCGGTGGTGGCCAACAACCTGCGCCGCAAGGGCAAGAAGCTGTGGACCGACCGCCAGGGCGGCTCGCTGGTGGGCTACTACGAGGCTCCGGACGGCGAAAACGAGGCTCTGTTCATCGCCGATCGCATTCAGAAGTTTCTTCGCGAGGCGCATTCGGCGGAGGAGCAAAGCCCCGGCGGCGACCATTGCGCGGTGCTCTATCGCACCAACGCCCAGTCGCGCCTGGTCGAAGAGGCGCTGCGCCGCTACAACATCGCCTACACCATGGTGGGAGGCTTCAGCTTTTACGAGCGGGCCGAGATCAAGGACCTGCTCGGCTACCTCCGGCTGGTCCGCAATCCGCACGATTCGATGGCCCTGCAGCGGGTGATCAACACGCCCACGCGCGGCATCGGCAAGACGTCGCTGGAGACCCTGGAGCGGCTGGCTCTCGAAACGGGCCAGTCCACCTGGGAGGCACTCTCGGCGGCCATCGCCAACCGGCTCATCCCCACGCGCGCCCTGATGGCGCTCGAATCCTTTCGCCAGTTGATTCTGGACGCCCAGGCGATGATGGACCCGGACTTTGCCGGCAAGCTCTCGGCCGATGTGGCCGCCAGCGCGGAATCCGCCGAGGACGCCGACACGGGCTTCGAGTTCGGCGCGGCAGAGGATTCAGCCAGCGCCGAATCCGCAACCAGCTTCGACTTCGGAGGAAGTGAGAATCAGCTTCCGCTGCTCGACGCTGCCAGTTTTTCGCCCTTCGCGGCCGCATCGAAGCGTCCATTTCTCACCATGCCGAAACAGTCGGAACCCCGGGCGCCCCAGGTCCGTGGGGTGGAAGTCCCGGCTTTGGGAGCTGCGAAGACCACTCCGCCCAACCCCGATTTCGAATCGGACGCGGAAGAGGTTGCGGCCGACGAGCAAGGGCAGGAAAGCGGATTCCGCTCGCCCGGCGACGCCGCTACCCTGCCCGAGCTGATCCGCTTCCTCATTGACCGCACCGGCTACATCAAGGCCCTCGAAACCGAGGGCTCGCCGGAGGCCTTCAGCCGCATTGAAAACCTGAAGGAGTTGGCCAACGCGGCCCACGATGCCGAGGTGCGCGGCGAGACGCTGGCTGAGTTTCTCGACCACGCCGCCCTGTCCTCCGACACCGACCAGATCGACCCGGACGCGCGCGTCACTTTGATGACGCTGCACGCCGCCAAGGGCCTGGAATTTCCACTGGTCTTTCTCGCCGGCCTGGAAGAAGGACTCTTCCCACACTCGCGCACCCTGAACAATCCCGAGGAACTCGAAGAAGAGCGCCGTCTCTGCTATGTGGGCATGACCCGCGCCATGAACACGCTCATCCTCACCCGCGCCCATTACCGGCGGCGCTACGGCAATGACTCGCCGGAGCAAAGCATTCCTTCGCGCTTCCTCGAAGAAGTTCCCAGCCAGTTGATCGAAAATCTCGGTGGCGCTTCGGCTGTCCAGTCTTCTTCCTGGTCCACTCCCGGCTACCCCAAAAGCTACGGACGCCGCTCCGGCGCTGCAAGCGACTTCGGTGACCGGCACTATAACTACGAAGACGAAAATCAGGACGCCCCGCGCGCGCTTGCCGCACCAGCCGGCAGCCTGCGATCCGGCGTAAGAAGCGGGCTGGACAAGCCCTTCGTTGCCTCCTGGATGACGGCGAGCGCACGGCCGGATTCGTCCAGCCACACGTCCAGTCCGGAAGCCCCGAGCGCGGAAAATCCTGCTGTGAGCGCGCCCCAGCACAAGGCCAAGAGCGCCGATGCGCCCGATGAGCACTCCATCGACAATATCGCCCGCTTTTTCGGGGGGAAATCAGGGCACGGCAAGCCGGGCTCGCTGCCTTCGCCGGTGTCCTCCGCGGCAGAGATGAAGCTGCCCGCGCTCAGCGGCGCGGCCAATCTGAAGAAAGGCCAGCGCGTCCGCCACTCCAAGTACGGCGAAGGCACTGTTCTCATGCGCGAAGGGAACGGCGAAGACGCCAAGCTCACGGTCCTGTTTGTTCGCCACGGGATGAAGAAGCTGATGGAAAAGTTCGCCAATTTGCAGAGAATGTGAGGCTTTTGCCCACCCCGCCGAACCGTGTGCGCCATCCTGGTCTTCAGCGGCGGACGGTCTCAGAGATTTCCAGCTCCGCGACAGGAGGATTCTCTCTTCACATCCATGCATTCAGGTTCGCCGGGTCTCGATTTTGGAACCCGGCGAACCGCAAATCCAACTGGCCGCGATGCTCGCAGGCCCGGCCATCTTCGTTCATGGATAAGCCATCTGTCGTGCAAGCTAAGATTGATCGAATCACAGCGATCATCAAAGCCTGCGCGCATCTAAAAAGTGAGGTGAGCCGCAATCTGCATGCTGCGCGGACCGCCTCCGCCAAGATACGGGTTGCCGCTGCCCACATCCGGCGTTGCTGTGGTTTGCAGGAACTGGGTCGAAGTACCTGCCACCAACTGACTCCCCGAAGCAATGGGACTGCCGAAGACATCGATGCCGAAGCCCGGCAGCAGCGGGTTGCTGAAGTTCGGGTGATTGAAGACGTTGAAGAAATCGGCGCGAAGTTGCATCGCCACCTTCTGGGTCAGGTGCGAGGTCTTGGTCAGCGAGAAATCGAAGTTCGTATAGTCTGTCGCATTGAAGGCGTTGCGGCCCTCGCTGCCGGGATGCTGCGTATTGTCGACACAAGCGCCGGCTACGCTGTCCCAGGTGCAAGGAGCTGCAAAGGCGGCCAGGTTCAGCAGGTTGGTGCCGCTTGCGCCGGTGTGTGGATTGCCGATGATGTCCGGCCGTCCATAGTATTCGCCGCTGCCGTTGTAGTCGTCTTCAAAAAGGTAACTGACCGTGTAGGGCTGGCCGCTGGCAAAGTTGAACATGCCATCCAGCGCCCATCCATTGAGGATTTTCTGCGCTTCATGGAATTTGGGAAGGCTGTAGGTCCAATACCACTGCACGTGTTGGCGCACGTCAAAGTTCGAGCTGGCGCGCTCGGCGTGGGGATTGAAGCTGTTATCGGGCATCGATGCGTTCGGAACAAAGTCCAGGCCGTCGCTGGCCGTGTCAATCGAGTGCGCCCAGGTGTAATTCAGCGTGGAGGTCAGATTGTGCCAGCCTTGAAGCTTCAAAGTCGCCTGCAGCGAATTGTAGTTTGAGATTGCGCTGGTTTCGATCTGGTTGATGTATTCGTATGACGGAAAGCAATGCTCACCAGCGCCATTCACAAAGTTATAGGTGATGGTGTTGCCATTTCCGCAGGAAAAAGTGGTGCCGGGCATGTTATCGGCCTGATTGATGTCGCGGAAGTGGAAGAGGTGGCGTCCCTGCGAGCCCACATACCCGATCTGGAGAGCAATCTTTCGGGCGAGTTGAGACTCGATGTTGAGGTTATAGGAAGCGTACCTGGGAGTTGTCAGGTGCTGATCCACGGTGAATACGCTGTTCGGCTCGTAGTTGCTGAAAATCGCGGAACCGTCGGTTGGAACCGTCGGGGCCACCGTTTCGGCGAAGCCGATGTTATTGAACGCAGGCCCGGCTTGTCCGGCGTTTGTGTTATAGGCCTGGTTACCCACAAAGAAATCCTGTGAAGGGCCATCGTAGAAGATGCCGGCGCTGGCTCGAATGACCAGCTTGCCATTGCCTTCCACATCATCGACCATGCTGAGGCGCGGCGCGAAATCGTGCCAGTTCTTGGGGTAGAGGGACGAAGGTCCGCCATCGAGCCCCACCGTCTCCAGTCCGCCGGTTTTCACGTTGAAGATGCTGAAGGCGTTGTTCTCCGCGCCGATCACACCGAAGTATTCCCACCGCACGCCGTAGTTGAGCGTGATCTTGGTGCTCATGTGCCAGGAATCCATGAAATACGCGCCGCTGCTGTTCTGATACGAGTAGCGCTTGCCGTCGCCTTCGGCGGAACTGCCACCGTCGATGGTTCCGGAGAGAAAATCGGCGAGGCTGTTGAAGACCAGCTTGCCGCGATGTCCTGAATCGATGAAGCTGTTGATGAAGGTGCGCCGCCACTCGTAGCCGGCCTTGAAGTTATGCCGGCCCTTGGTGAGCGAGACGTTTCCGAAGAGCTGGTAGTTGGTGTCGACGCGTCCGCGCGAGTCGCTGGCGGTGGCGCCGATCGGGCTGTACTCGCCGTTCGGCCGTAACGGTGATAGTCGGCAGGCCCAGGTCGTTCGAGGAGTAGCCGGGCGGCAGAGTATCCAGGCCAAATGCAGTGTTGCGGATTGAGGCTGCCGTCTTGCGGCAAGAATTGCTGCAAGAAATCGGTTGTAACCGCCGCGAACCTCGACAGATCAGGTTCAGGCTTTGGAACCGATGTATAGGAGAGCGAAGCGACGTTGACATGCGTGGGCGTCAATGTGTTGTAGCCCGGCGCGCTGTTGCCGGTGTAGAGCATGCCCAGCGGAAAGCTCTGCATGCCATGCGCATAGAAATAGCGTGCGGTGAACAGATCCTCAGGGCTGAAGAGCTTGAGATGCTGATCGACCTTGGCGATGACGTTGTCGCTGTTGTTGCTGAAGGGCGTCGTAAAGGTCTCGATGCCGTTGTTGATGTCGGTCAGCGGCAGGGCTCCCCACGGATTGCTGTTCAGCAGATTTTTGATGACTGAGTTCGTGGCCCCGCCTGCGGCACTGATATCGGCTTGTGTGGGCACCAGACCCTGCTGGGGAAGTCCGCCGTTCTCTCGCTGCCCTTCATAGGCAAGCGTGAAGAACGAGAGATCCTTCACGATAGGCCCATCCAAGAGGCCGCCAAACTGATGGTTCGTGAACGAGTTCTTGGGCTGTGCATCGGTATTGAAGTAGTTGCGTGCGCTCAAGGAGTCATTGCGGAAGTATTCAAACGCGCTGCCGTGAAACGTATTGGTTCCACTCTTGGTCACGATGTTGACCGTGGCGCCCGCGCTGCGCCCAAACTCGGCCTCCGGGCTGCCGGTCACTGGGATCTCAGCCAGCGCATCCTCGGGAAGGATGGTCGAAGGGGCGCCCCACACGCCCGCCTGGTTGACCGACGGCAGGTTGCGGTATCCGTCGTTCATGTCCGTGCCGTCCAGCAGATAGTTGTTCGAGCGGCCGCGATTGCCGTTCAGGCTGAACAGTCCGTAGGAACCGGCCGATTCGGTCGACCCCACCGGATCGCTCGCAGCCCCCGGAACCAGTTCCAGCAGCTTGGTATAGTCGCGTCCGTTCACCGGCAGTTCGGCTACCTCGGCAGCCTCGATCGTGCCCCCGGTCGTGTTGGTGGTCGTCTCCACCATCGGAACCTCGGCTTTGACCTCAACCACTTGCTGGACCATGCCGGTAACAAGCTTGACGTCGGCACGCGCCGCCGAGCCGACACTGACGGGAATGTTGGTCAGCGTCGTGGTTTTGAAGCCAGCCTTCTCGACGGTGACGCTATAGCTGCCCAGCGGGAGTTCCGAGGCTATGTATCCGCCCAAGTCATTGGTGGACACCGTGCGGGTCAGCCCGGTGCCGGGGCTCAAGACCTTCACCTGCGCCCCCGGTATGACTGCCCCGGTGCTGTCCGTGACCGTACCTTCTATGCTGCCGCGGAAGGTCTGCGCACTTGAAGAACAGACGAGGATAAAGGCGAAAAGCGCAGAGAATACAACGGTCAAACGGCTTTTCATGGGCCGTGCTCCTGGAGTTTCTGAAGTAGATAATTAACGGATCGTAACATACAATCGAATGTTCCTATATAAGGAACCTATAAGGAAGTCTCTCAAAAGCTAGAGGAAATCTTGTCCGGACCGCGACGGAAATCACCACTGAACTGGCGATACCGCAGTCCGCCCGCGGTCGGGCGCAGGGAAATACGATACTTGGCAATTTGGCCAAGTAGTCGATAATGAGGATATGGAAGTGCGCAGCAAGTTCACGAAGCAAGCCCGGATGCTCAAGGCCCTGGCGCATGAATCCCGCCTGATGATTGTGGACAGGCTCAGCCAGGGGGAGTGCTCGGTCGGAGAGTTGCGGGAACGGGTGGGCGGCGACCTGTCGACTGTTTCAAAGCATCTGGCGCTGCTTCGCGCACATGGCATCGTCGAGGACAGGCGCGAAGGGACGACCGTGTACTACCGGTTGCTGACGCCTTGCGTTTGCAACTTTTTTGTCTGCGCGACGCAGGTTCTGGAGGAGCGGACAAGATGAATGGGCGGGCGCGATAAGTCTCGGGGACGCGCGGCGACGGTGGACGATTCAATGCGTTCGGCATGAAGTTCGGTTGGGGAACAAGCATGGTTGCAAAGGACAGCCGGACGGATGCACTTCACCCTCCAGTCTCTGAAATCGGACAGGAAGCGAAACGGACGATGCACCCAAGGCCGCTGCTTCGCAGCGTGATCCAGATCGGCCTGGGGGTGGTCGCATGGTGGGAGATGGATCGACGGCTTGCCGGGTTTGCGGACTGGCTGACCACTTCTGTTTTTCATCTATCCGTGACGACGCGGCTGGGCTCGGCCGTGCAGTTCATGGTTTTTGAAACGCCGAAGGCGCTGGTGCTACTGTTTGGGCTCTTCGGCTGGAAGGTGGACTTCATGTATGCGGGAACCGGGCTAGGGATTGCAATGATCGCCAGCTGGACGATCGGACGGCTGAAGATGGAGTGCTACATCGAGCCATGGGTCTACGAGGCGCAAGTGGAGACCGGCGCTGAACAAGTGAGCGAGATTGGCTGGGAGGAGCGCATCGGCCGGGGGCGCGAAGCCGTGCGCGAGATCGTCGGCAAGGTGTGGCCTTATGTGATCGCGGGAATCGCCGTGGGCGCGGGCCTGCACGGCGATGTGCCGGAAAACTTCACGGCGCACCTGACGGGCAGGAGCGCGTAGTGGTCGGGTCCGCTGGCGGTGCTGATCGGGGTTCCGATGTACTCCAATGCCGTCTGAATCATCCCTATCGTGCAGGCGCTGCCCGGGAAGGGCGCTGCGCTCGGGACCGTACTGGCTTTCATGATGTCGGTAATCGGCCTGTCGTTTCCGGAGACCGTCATCCTGCGCAAGGTGCTTCGGCCGCAGTTGATCGCGGTTTTCCTTGGCGTGGTGGCGGCGGGGATTGTCCTCGTCGGCTATCTATTCAACTTTATTCTGTAATACGGGCGTAGCTGGGCAAGCTCAGCCTGAAAGCCTGTGGTGAAAGTCAGGTTTTCAAAGGGCACGGCTTCACAGGCTGCGAGCCGCCGCGCACGTGAGCGCCCCGCCCCGGAAGCAGATTGCATTCTCCCGCAGCCGCATCCTCGGCGTCCTTTTTTCGTATACTCGACCCAGCGTATGACGACTCACCTCGACAGGATTCTGACCACGACGCGGGCCACGGTGGCCGAAGCCAAGGCGCGCGTCCCTTTGGCGGAGCTGGAACGGCTGGCCGCCGGTCACCAGCCGCGCGGATGGGCTGCGGCTTTGCGCCGGAAAGCCGCCACAGGTCCGGCGGTGATCGCGGAAATCAAGAAAGCCTCGCCCTCCAAAGGACTGATTCGCGCCGACTTCGACGCGGCCCGGATTGCCCGGAGCTACCTCGCCGGCGGCGCGGCGGCGCTCTCCGTGTTGACCGACGAGCCGTTCTTCCAGGGCAGCCTGCGCAACCTGGAGCTGGCCTCGTCCGCGGTTCCGCTCGCCTGCCTGCGCAAGGATTTCACGGTGGACGAGTACCAGATTGCGGAAGCCCGCGCGCATGGTGGAGACGCCATCCTGCTCATTGCCGCCGCTCTCACCAACGGCGAGCTGGTCCGCTTTTCGCTGGCTGCGCATCAATTTTCGCTCGACGTGCTGGTCGAGGTGCACACGGGCGAGGAGTTGGACCGCGTGTTGGGCGCGCTGGGCGAAACCGGCGCCGACGCCATCGGCGTGAACAACCGCAACCTCAAGAGCTTCGAGGTCCGTCTCGAAACCTCGCTCGAACTGGTAGAGCGGATTCCGGGCGGCGTGGTGCGCGTGAGCGAGAGCGGCCTGAAGGAGCCGCAAGACCTGGTCCGATTGCGCGCGGCGGGCTTCGACGCCTTTCTCATCGGCGAGAGCCTGATGCGCCAATCCGACCCCGGCGCGGCGCTCGAGGCGCTGCTGACCGGAACTGTCGCAAACGGAGCCGGCGCAACCGCATGAGCATCTGGATCAAAATCTGCGCCAACACCTCTCTCGAAGACGCGCTGATGGCCGTCGATGCCGGGGCCGACGCGGTGGGATTTGTCTTTGCGCCCAGTCCGCGCCGGGTGACGGCAGCCCAAGTCGCCGCCATCGCGCCGCGCCTGCCGCAAGAGGTCGAGAAAATCGGCGTCTTTGTCGATGCCGCGCTCGAAGAGATCGTCTCCGCGGTCGAATCCTGCGGGTTGACCGGCGTGCAACTGCACTACGACGCGGAACCCGCGCTGCCCGCCCGTCTGCACCAGCGCCTGGGACCGGAACTGCGCATTGTGCGCGTAATCCGCTTCCGGGCTGAAACCGCCAGTCTGCATGGGGTCCAGCTTGCCGACCACGCCCAGAACCCGCACGTGGACGCGATTCTGGTGGACTCCTCTGCGGCCTCGGCGGCTGGAGGGACCGGTGTCGCCTTTGATTGGGAAGTTGCCCGCAAAACCCTCTTTCAGAGCGGAAAAACGCCGTTCCAGGGCGAAAAAGAGTGCAAATTGATTGCCGCCGGCGGCCTGAACCCCGCCAACGTGGCCGAGGCCATCCTGGCGCTCGGTCCCTGGGGCGTGGACGCTGTCTCCGGCGTGGAAGCCGCGCCGGGCCGCAAAGACGCCGCCAAGGTGCGGGAGTTTGTCGCCCGCGTGCGCGCCGTCGAAGGCGATCCACGGCTCCGGTAGCCTGTCGAACCTGCGGCAAGCCGCTGTCCGTCTTTACATTCCGCACGCCCTCCTGCAACACTTGAAGCGTGACCACTCAAACCATCGTTATCCTCGATTTTGGTTCGCAATATACGCAACTGATCGCGCGGCGCATTCGCGAGCAGAACGTCTTCTCCGTGGTGTTGCCCTGCACGGCGCCCGTGGCCGAAATCAAGGCTCTCAATCCACTGGGCATCGTTCTCTCTGGTGGACCGTCGTCGGTTTATGATGCGGATGCACCGGCCGCCGACCCCGAATTCCTTGAGTTGGGCGTGCCGGTGCTGGGCATCTGCTACGGCCTGCAGTTCATCGTGCACCATCTGGGCGGCAAGGTTCGTTCGGCCTCCAAGCGCGAATATGGCCATGCCGAAGTGGCGATCGAAGACAGCGCGACGCCGCTGTTTGCCGGGCTGCCCCCGACGCTCGCTGTCTGGATGAGCCACGGCGACGAGGCGTTGGAACTGCCCTCGGGCTTTCACCGCACCGCGGCCACGGCGAACGCTTTGGCCGGCATCGTCAACCATGAGCGCCGCATCTGGGCCGTGCAGTTTCACCCCGAAGTGCATCACACGCCGCTCGGAGCGCAGATGATCAAGAATTTTCTCTTCGCCATCTGCGGCGCGCGCGGCGACTGGACCCCGGCGCACTTCATCGAGAGCACCGTCAGCGCGATTCGCGCTCAAGTTGGCAAGGGCCACGTCATCTGCGGCCTCTCGGGCGGCGTCGATTCGTCGGTAGCGGCCGTGCTGGTGCACCGCGCCATCGGCGACCAACTGACCTGCATCTTCGTCAACAACGGCGTGCTGCGCAAGAACGAATTCGAGTCCGTGCAGAAGAATATGCGCGACCGCCTGGGGCTGAAGGTTGTGGCCGTGGACGCAAGCGAGCGGTTTCTGGCGCAATTGGCCGGAGTTATCGACCCGGAGACGAAAAGAAAACGGATTGGCGCGGAATTCATCGCGGTTTTCGACGACGAGGCCACGCGCATCGCCAAGGAATCCGGCGGTGTAGACTGGCTGGTTCAGGGCACGCTCTATCCCGACGTGATCGAGTCATCGAGCGTGAAGGGCCCCAGCCAGACCATCAAAAGCCACCACAACGTGGGCGGCCTGCCGCTGGGCATGAAGCTGAAGCTGATCGAGCCCCTGCGCGACCTCTTCAAAGATGAGGTGCGGCGCATCGGCCGCGATTTGCAAATGCCCGAAGAAATTTTAGGCCGCCAGCCATTTCCCGGCCCTGGCTTGGCGGTGCGGATCCTCGGCGAGGTCACTCGGGAGCGCGTGGCGCTGCTCCAGGAAGCCGATGAGATCGTCGTCGCCGAGATCAAGGCGGCGGGGCTTTATTCCTCCATCTGGCAGAGCTTTGCCGTGCTCCTGCCGGTGATGAGCGTGGGCGTGATGGGCGACCAGCGCACCTACGCGTACACCGCCGCGGTGCGCGCCGTGCATTCAGAAGACGGCATGACCGCCGACTGGACGCCGCTGCCCTACGAGGTGCTCAAAGCCATATCGAGCCGCATCGTCAACGAGGTGCGCGGCATCAACCGGGTCGTCTACGACATCACCTCGAAGCCGCCCGGCACCATCGAATGGGAGTAGCCACCTGCGGTGGGGCCAACTCCGCCCCCAGTGCTGCTGGCCGCACGGGCGGGCGCGCCTTCGGCGCAAAATCAATTAAGCCGGAAATGTGTTGTCCTCTTCCGCCAGGATAATCGTGCCCTGGTGGAAGAGGATGCGCCATCCATCCTCTGAATTCTGCCAGACGGTCGAGCGGCGGGTGCGGCGTCCGGCCTGATCCAGCGTATAGGTGAGCAGATACGTCTCCGAACCGAGGCGGCGCAATCCGAAATCCTCGGTCCGCCAGCCGGCGGCTTTCGCGTCGACAAAATGGTCAGGCGAATCTTTGAACCAGGCCAGAATGAACTCCCGGCTGTAGCGGCGGCCCGATGCGCCCACCTCCCAATAATCCGTCGCTGTCGAGCGCTCAAACTCGGCCGCCGTCGCGCCAAACTCCGGCGAGTGACAGATCGGCTCGCGGCGGCGCAATTCGTCGAGTATCGGTTGTAAGTCAGGATCAATCTTGGTAAATGCCGGGTTCATTTCCATCTCCAAATTGAGTTTTGCTAACTCGCGCGCAGCGCGGCAACCTCGCGACTGAGTCCGTCGATCTTTTCCAGTAATTCAGCGTGCCGCTTGTCGGCGGCCGAGGGATCGAAGGCTTCCACATAGAAGGTGCCGTTGGGCTCCAGTTCGCACTTGCGCACCTGGTGAAGATCCTCGAAGCCCTGGCGGTGGATGACGGCGATCAGTTCCTCGCGGCTGAGCGACTCGCGCTCCAGAGCCTTCTTGTCGATCTGGCCGTTGCGAACCAGCACCGTGGCGCTGGCCCTCGAACGCGCGGGTGAGGCGGGGCGAGCGGAAGAGCACCCGCACCACCAGCCAATTGATGGCCAGCAGGCTGAACGCGCCGATGACGCCGCCGCTCACCGAGTTATCGTCGCCGATGATGGCGTTCTGCACGGTGTTCGAGAGCGAGAGCAGCACCACCAGGTCAAAGGGGTTGAGCTGGGCCAGTTCCCGCTTGCCGAAGATGCGCAGCAGCAGCACCAGCACCAGGTAAACAATCACGGGACGAAGCAGCTTCTCCAGGATTGGAAGCGGCATCTGAAACATGTGGTCGAAAATCAGCGAGTGGGCCATGCCAACGAGCATAGCTGGCGTCAGTGCTTCTTTTCTAGGCGCAAAGTCACATCGACCGTGCCCTTGGCCGCAAGCATCTCTGCCAGAGAGCCGCGTGCACCTTCTAGCAGGCCATTCTCGGCTGCACTTTGCCGCTTGTCGCGGATGCGGTCAATCGCCGCTTCGCAAAGAGAAGCGGCGCTGCCAGAGGCTACTTCACCACCAGATTCACCAGCTTGCCCGGAACCACGATCACCTTGACCACGGTTTTTCCCGAGGCCCGCGACTGGACCTTTTCGTCGGCCAGAGCGGCGGCTTCAATGGACTTGGGCGCGGCATCGGCGGCCACGCGCACCACCGTCACCAGCTTGCCGTTGATCTGAACCGGAATCTCCAGCTCGTCTTCCTTGGCCAGATCCGGGTCGCTCACCGGCCAGGGAGCGCGCAGGACGGACGCCTTCTTCGCCCAGTTCCTCCCATAGCTCCGCCGCAAGAAAGGGCGCAAACGGCGCCAGCAGCAGCACCAGCGTGCGCAGCAGTTCGCCGCACCACCGGCGCCGGAACCTCGCCCGCCGCCAGTTGCGGCGTCAGCGGCTTGCAGGTCGTTGACCAGCTCCATGATGGCCGCCACGCAGGTGTTGAAGTGCCAGCGGCCTTCAAAGTCCAGCGTGATCTTGGCGATGGTCTGATGCAGCTTGCGCAGCAGCTTCAGCGAGATCGTTCCGCGATCCGGAGCTTCGGGCTGGCTTTGTGCCTCAGAGCGCGCTACGGCGCATACTTTGTGGCCAGACGCCAGACGCGGGCCAAAAAGCGGCTCACCCCGGCGACGCCGTCCTCCTGCCAGTCCAGATCGCGGTCCGGCGGCGCGGCAAACAGGGCGTACATGCGCGTGGCATCGGCGCCGTATCTGGCGATCATCTCGTCGGGCGAGACCACGTTGCCCTTGGACTTGGACATCTTGGCGCCGTCCTTGATGACCATGCCCTGCGTGAACAGGCGGTGCGCCGGCTCGTCGTTCGCGATCAGCCCCAGGTCGCGCATCACCTTGGTCCAGAAGCGCGAGTAGATCAGGTGCAGGATGGCGTGCTCCACGCCGCCAATGTATTGGTCGATGGGGAACCAGTACTGCGCAACTGCTGGGTGGAACGGCGCGCGGCTATTTTTTGCATCCGTATAGCGGTAGAAATACCAGCTCGAATCGACGAAGGTGTCCATGGTGTCGGTCTCGCGCCGCGCCTCGCCGCCGCAGTTGGGGCAGGTGACGTTGACGAACTCCGGCACCCGGCTCAAGGGCGACCCGCCCTGCTGCGTAATCTCGATCTGCGCCGGTAGCATGACCGGCAACTGCTCGTCCGGCACCTGCACCAGGCCGCACTTCTCGCAGTGGATGATGGGAATCGGCGTGCCCCAGAATCGCTGCCGGCTGACGCCCCAATCCTTCAGGCGGAAGGTCACTTTCGGCTCGCCAAAACCCTTGACCGCGGCAATCTCCTGCAACTTCTTCTCGGCGTCGGCACAGCTCAGGCCGTTGACCAGCGGATCGGAATTGACCACCACACCCTCGTGTGCGCAGAACGGGAGTGTCGCGTCGGTCGTCTTGTCGGATGGCTCGATCACCCGAACAATGGGCAAGTTGTATTTCTGCGCAAACTCGAAATCGCGCTCGTCGTGCGCCGGAACGCTCATGATGGCGCCGGTTCCGTAGTCGGCCAGAAT
This sequence comes from uncultured Acidobacteriaceae bacterium, assembly GCA_963788415.1. Lineage (GTDB taxonomy): Bacteria > Acidobacteriota > Terriglobia > Terriglobales > Acidobacteriaceae > Telmatobacter. The sequence continues at coordinate 24,785 of CAWBHO010000136.1, forward strand.
GTAGTTAGCCACCCAGATGGGCACGCGCGCGCCGTTATAGGGGTTCACGGCGAAGCGGCCGGTCGCGACGCCGTGCTTTTCGATCGCGCCCAAGTCGCCCGCCTCGCGCGCCTTCTTCTGCTGCTCGATCATCTCCTCGACTTGCGTTTTCAGCGCGGCATCCGCGGCGGTAAAGGCCGCGACCAACTCGTGCTGCGGAGCCAGTTGCACGCTGGTCGCGCCGAAGATGGTGTCCACCCGAGTGGTGAAGACGCGAATGCGGGCTTTTTCTGATCTCTGATCTCTGCTCTCTGAGCCCTGCTCCTCCAGGAAGAAATCGACTTCCGTCCCTTCGCTGCGGCCGATCCAGTTGCGCTGCATGGTGCGCACCTTTTCCGGCCAGCCGTCGAGCTTGTCGAGGCCGTCGAGCAGTTCCTGGGCGTAGGCCGTGATGCGGAAGAACCACTGCACCAGGTCGCGCTGTTCGACTCTGGTTCCTTCGTGCCGCCAGCAGCAGCCATCGACCACCTGCTCGTTGGCCAGCACCGTGGCGCACTCCGGACACCAGTTGACTTTGGATTTTTTCCTGTAGACCAGGCCTTTTTCGTACATCCGCAGGAAAAACCACTGGTTCCAGCGATAATATTCCGGCAGGCAGGTGGCGATTTCGCAAGCCCAGTCGTAGCCCAGGCCGAGCCGGTCCATTTGGATTTTCATCGCGGCGATATTCGCCAGGGTCCACTCGCGCGGAGGCGTGTTGTTCTTGAGTGCGGCGTTCTCGGCCGGCAGCCCGAAGGCATCCCAGCCCATCGGATGGAGCACGTTGTAGCCGCGCATCCACATGTACCGGGCCAGCGCGTCTCCAATGGAATAGTTGCGCACATGGCCCATGTGCAACTGGCCGCTGGGATAAGGCAGCATCTCCAGCACGTAGTACTTGGGCTTGCCGGAGGAGACAGGCTCCGCCGCATACAGTTTGGGGTCCGCGGCCCACCGCTGCTGCCACTTGGGTTCAATCGCCGCCGGGTCGTAACGCAGTTCGTTCTCTTCCGCCATGATTCATTCAGTGTAAACGGAAGACGGTTCGCAATGGACCGGAAGATGGAGCAGGACGCTTCAGGGACTGGGGAACAGGGGATCTCCTGATGTTGTTTTCATCGATTCCCGGTCGAGTATCGATAAAATTTTCTCTCTACCCACGCGAGGATGTGCCGTGTCCTGGCGAGGGTTTCGAAGTGTTCGGCCGACGATTGATGCGCAGGGGCTCGCGCATCGAGCCGAGCTCTTATCCTTTGCGTCCGCGAACGGCTTCCTTGGCTTCGGCAGGTCCGGCGGCGGGAACTTCGGGGACTTCGGCTTTGCTGCTGCCGATATTCAGTTTCTTGCGCAACTCGGCGTCCATCTTGGCGAAGACCTCCTTGTTCTCCTTCAAGAAGGTGCGGGTATTCTCGCGGCCCTGGCCGATACGCTCGCCGGCGTAGCTGTACCATGCGCCAGATTTCTCGACGATGTTTTGCGCCACGGCCTGGTCCAGCACGTCACCCTCGCGGCTGATCCCTTCGCCGTAGAGAATATCGAATTCGGCCTCACGGAAGGGCGCGGCTACCTTGTTCTTGACGATCTTGACCTTGGTGCGGTTGCCGACGACGGCGTCGCCGTCCTTGATGGCGGCGATGCGGCGAATATCCACGCGCACCGAAGAGTAGAACTTCAGCGCCCGGCCGCCGGTGGTGGTCTCGGGGTTGCCGAACATGACGCCGATCTTCTCGCGAATCTGGTTGATGAAAATCAAAGCCGTGCGCGATTTGGAAACCGTGCCGGTCAATTTGCGCAAGGCCTGGGACATGAGGCGGGCTTGCAGGCCCATGTGGGAATCGCCCATCTCGCCGTCCAGCTCGGCCTTGGGCACCAGTGCGGCCACGGAGTCGACCACCAGCACGTCGATGGCGCCACTCCGGACCAGGGTTTCGGTAATTTCCAGAGCCTGCTCGCCGCTGTCGGGCTGCGAGACCAGCAGGTTGTCGATGTCCACACCCAGTTTGCGCGCGTAGGCGGGGTCGAGAGCGTGCTCGACATCGACAAATGCCGCCAGGCCGCCCATCTTTTGCGCTTCGGCGATGATCTGCAAAGTGATGGTGGTCTTGCCCGAGGACTCCGGGCCAAAAATCTCAACGACACGGCCGCGGGGAATGCCGCCCACGCCCAGAGCCGCGTCAAAGCTGATGGAGCCGGTCGAGATCACGGCAATCGGGAGCAGCGCCTCCTTGGAGCCGAGGCGGACAATCGACCCTTTGCCAAACTGTTTTTCGATCTGTGCAAGGGCGATTTCTACGGCCTTGGAACGGTCATCGGCGATTGCCATGGGGAGGGCTCCTGAAAATAGTACTCACCTCGCCCGGCTCCTCGATTCCTGCAAGGAAACGGCGCGGCGGCATGGATTGGGTTTCGATGGGATTGTAGCAGGGCTGGACAGACATTGACAGAAAATAATGGCGAATATACGGCGAAGCCAGGGGCGTTGTCGATCGGTCTCCGTGTTTCCTGTGTATTGCCAGTGATTTATCTCTGCCGCCGGGGACTCGCTCAAGCCTGCAATTCAACGGGCGCAGCCGCTCGCCGAAACCACTATTGCCTGTTATGAACTTTCCCGCGGGCGGCGCGAAAGTTCAAAACAGGCTCTAGACGCTGTATGCGCCGATGCGGGTTTCGCGGCCTGTGAGCTCGTCGCAGGCGCGATCCAGCGTCTCGTACTCCTGATCGTGGTGTTTGCGGAAGGCGCGGAAGGCCTCTTCGCTCACCCAGCGGTCGATCGTGAGATAAGCGCCGGGAATGTAGGCGTCGCGCAGCAGTTCCGTGCCCCGGTAGTCGGGCGAAGTGCGGAACAGTTGCGCCCATGATCCCTCGGGCGAATAGGCTGCTTCAAACGCGGCAACCTTCTCCTCGGCAACCTCGAACTGCCAAACAACAACGAACATGCAGGCACCCAGATCTTCTCTTCCATGGTAACTCATGGAGGATTGCGATGGCCAAGGCGCGGGCATCGCAGGCCCAGCGCACTTCACATCCCGAGGCTTCGGCCAGCTTCAACGGCTTCTTCCGCAATCGATGCGCCCGCGCCCAGAACGCGTGAATTTACGGCATTCCGGATCTTCAAAGGCGAGGCCTGAGAAGCCAAATTCATGGGTGCGATGACAGAATCTTGGGGATATTACGGGCGAATCCGAAGATCATCGAAACGATCCACGGAATCAGGCCGACGCGGGGCAGCAGCCGCAGTGGGCTCTGCATCGGCTACTTGCAGCGAAAACGAGAAGCAGCTTCCGCTTCCAGGCTCGCTCTCGACATGCAACTTGGTGCCATGGCGTTCGGCAATCCATCTGCCGAGAGCCAGACCCAGGCCTGAGCCTGCCGGAGCCGTATCCCTGTTGGCTGCAATGCGGTAAAAGCGGTCGAAGATCCGCTCCTGATGCTCGGCGGCAATTCCGATACCGGTGTCTTGCACGGAGAGATCGATGCGCCCGGCCACGGGAACTGCGCGCAACGTCACCGCGCCGCCAGGGGGGGTGTACTTGACAGCGTTCTCGATGAGAATCGAGAGCAGGCGCAGAACTCCCTGCGCGTTGCACAGCAGCACCAGATCGGGCCGCGGGCAATCAACATGAAAGTCGAGCATCGCCTGGCTCGTCGCGCTCTGCCAGGTATCGGCAACCTGACGAAAGAGAGCGTCGATGCGGATGGGCGCCAGAGCGAGACTCTCGGCTCCTCCATCGGCCCTTGCCAGAAAGAGAAGATTCTCGACCAGGCTTGTCATCTTCACGGTTTCGTCCAGCAGGCGCCCAAGAACCGCGCGATACTCCTGGCCATCACGCGGACGGAAGAGCGCAACCTCGATCTCGGCGCGCAACAGCGAGATGGGAGTGCGCAGTTCGTGCGAAGCGTCGCCGGTGAAGGCCCGAACGCTGGCGAAAGCCTTGTCGATGCGCTCCAGCATCTGGTTCAGGGTGGTCGAAAGATGGGAGATTTCGTCCACAGTATCCGGTACGGGAAGGCGCACACCCAGATTGCGGTCGTTGATCAGCCTCGCTTGGGCAGCCAGCGCGCTTACCGGCTCGAGCGCTTTGCGGCTCATCAAGTGACCCGCAATCGAGGAGACGAACAGGCCCGCGATAATCAAGAGGAAGATATGAACGCGGAAATTGAAGAGGATATTCAATGTTCTGTCGAGCGTCATCCCGGTCTGCACGGTGTAGCGGGTTCCGTGAACCGAGATCGGCTCGATCAGCGCGCGGACCGAACGCGACTCCGCGGTGTAGGTGAAGGTTGATCGGTTCGGCGGCGCCTGCTGTGGCAGAACGAGCGCCGGAAAGGCTGCCGCGACATGGGGCGAGCGATAAATCCAGTTGCCGTGCTCGTCGATCACCTGCAGCCACTTGTTGCCATGGCTGACGTTGTAGTCCGCGGTGATGGCGGCCTGCAGATCCTCGAGCGTTTCGTCCGGCGGGCGGCTCTCAAGAAAACGGCGAACGCCGCGGACGCGCTGCTCGAGTTCCTCGTTTTCAAGATTGCCGATGGCGCGGTGTACCATCCACAGGCAGGCCAGGCCGATGGAAAAAAGTGTAACCGCAATCGCCAGCGAATACCACAGAGTGAGCCGCACCCGGATGGGCAAAGACTTCATTGCGTCTCCCTCTCGGGCGCGTCGCATTGCAGTAGATAGCCGGCCCCGCGAATCGTGGCGATCAACTTCGTGCGGTAGGGAGCATCGATCTTGGCGCGCAATGAGTTCATCAGAACATCGAGAGCGCTCGGACCGACCGGATGATCCGCGCCCCATATGAACTCGATCAGCGCCTGCCTGGATACGCACTGCCCTGCGCGGCGCACAAGGCATGTGAGCAGCAGAAACTCTAGCCGGGTTAGATCGACGCTCTTGCCGCCGCGCGTGACCGACTGCCGCGTCGAGCCCACCGAGAGATCGTCAATCCGGACTGCGCCTTCGGTTGGAGCGCGTTGCTGCCGGGTGATCGATTGCAGGCGCGCCACCAGCTCGGGAAACGAAAACGGCTTTGTCAGATAGTCGTCCGCGCCCACATCGAGTCCGCGAATAATGTCGTCCTCCGCATCGCGCGCCGTCAACATCAGAACCGGCGTCTTGCGTGTCCGGTCCCGCAAGGTCTGCAGCAGAGCATATCCATCCAGCTTCGGCAGCCCAATGTCCAGTACCAGCGCATCGACTTCATGCGCCGTGGCCATCTCCAGCCCCGTCTCTCCATCGGCGGCCGTCATCACCGTATAACCGTGCTCGTAGAGTCCTTTGCGCAGCAACTCCAACATGCGCGGCTCGTCCTCGACAATCAGTATTCGCATTGGCCTTCTGCTCTTTAGCCTAAACGCGAACAAGTGAGAGAATGCCTGCCCGCGCAGTCGAATTCATCACACATTCATCTGCGCAGAAAACGCGCCAGCCAACCTTAGGCAAATTTCACCGCTCTGTTAACGGCTCTTTAACAAGGCCGCTTAAAGTTCAGCTCATAGCAAACCAGAAATTATCCCTCGCATCGCAAATTTGCACCTCTGGCTGCTGAAGGAGACCTGATGAAACGCTTGCCATTCATACCCCTGTTGCTGGTGCTGATTTGTTCTCAGATTGGTTGGAGCCAGAACGCAAAGAGCACCCTCACGGGCAGTGTCGTTGACAACTCGGGGGCCATTCTCAAAGGAGCCCGCATTACACTGCTCCCGCTGAAGCTGATAAGCGAGACCAACGCCGAAGGACAATTCGTCCTTCCAGAGGTTCCGGCCGGAAACTACACGCTGAGGGTGTCCTTTGTCGGCTTCAAGACTTCAGAAACCAACGTTGAACTGGCGGCGGGCCAAACACAGAATGTCGAGGTCAAGATGGCAGTAGCGTCCTCGCGCGAGGAGATTGTGGTCTCCGCCGAGCGTGTGCATGGCGAAGCCGACGCCATCAACGAAACTCGAACAGCGGACAATATCGTGGAAGTTCTTCCTGCCGAGGTCATTCAAAGCCTGCCCAATGCGAATGTCGCCGACGCAATCGGCCGCCTTCCATCGGTTACGCTGTACCGCATCGAGGGCGAGGGTGTCTACATTCAGGTTCGCGGCACAGAACCGCGCCTGACCAACGTGACAGTGGATGGAATCACGATTCCGGCTCCGGAGCCGACCGTCCGCCAGGTCCGGCTTGATGTCATCCCTTCCTACCTGGTGGATGCCGTGGAGATCAACAACACGCTCTCGGCCAACATGGACGCCAACGGCATTGGCGGCTCGGTCAACCTGCGCACCAAAACCGCCAGCGATCATCCCACTCTGGATCTTTTCACCAAGGGAGGCTACACGCCGATCATGAATGGGCGCGCCGAGGCGGAGACGGGTGGAACCTATGGACAGCGCTTCGGAATGAACAAGAAGTTTGGAATCATTTTCACGGGATCGTATGACTACAACGGCCGCGGCATCGATAACATTCAGCCTGCGCTTGATCCGCTCTCTACCTTCGCCGCGCCCTTCTATGACGACGACACAATCCGCGAATATCGCTACTACCGCTACCGGGAAGGCTTTGCCGGCAGTTCCGATTACAAGTTCAGCGATCACACCAGCTTGTATGCGCACGGGCTTTATACCGATCTGAAGGACTGGGGCGACAAATGGTACTACGAGCCAGTATCGAAAGCCCTGTCCTGCCCGACAGGCGATGTTTGCAATAACGGAGCGAACGTCGTTGCGCCGAGCCCCACCGCGGCCTCCTCCGCTCCCAAGTTTTACACCTCCAGCAAGCGCCCGAATGCTTCCGTGGGCAGCCTGATTCTTGGGGGACGGCACTTCGACGATAACTCATGGCTAACTTGGCAGGTTTCGGCTTCCCGCTCCTATGAAGTGGATTCAGCAGGCAACCCAAAAGCGGATTTTTCATGGACCGGACCGACGGTCTACTGCAACTACGACGCAGCAACCCAAACTGATAAGTACCGCCCGCACTTCGGCACCTGCGACGGCCCCAATTCCGTGCTGCAGACAGCCGCGGACTGGGCCTTCAAGGACATCACCATCTCCACGGGAGTGAACACTCAGCTCGATCTGACTGCGCAGGCATCGTACGCAAGAAATTACACGATCAATGGACACTTTGGCACTTTCGAGGCCGGTTTCAAGATCAGCAACGCGCACCAGACGCAGGACTCGACCGAGACGGTCTACGATGGATGGTCGACAAAAGCCGGCTCGGACATTCCCATGACCACGCTGGAAAGCGGTTTCGACAACACCGACTATTACAATGGCAGTTACTTCGGCGGAAACTTCGGCCCGGTCTCTGATTTCAATAAAGTGAAGACTTACACGCTCACCAACCTCGGAAGTGATATCGACGAATACAAAACCATCTCGGACGAGTGGCCCAATATCTTTCACACCATCGAGCGCATCCCGGCCGGCTACGTGATGAACACCATCGATCTGGGCAAGTTCCACCTGCAGACAGGGCTGCGCTTCGAAGATACGCAAATGGACACCGCGGGGTATACGCTGGGCTGGGCGCCTGGAACCGTGGCAAATGGAACTGCGGCCAACCAGCCGGTGCAGTGCACGGGAAACACGATCGTGGGGCAAACAAACTGCTATTCTCTGACTCCGGCGATCAACAACCCCTCTTATCTAGACGTGCTGCCGAGCGTGCAAATACGCTACGGAATCGACACCCACTCCGACTTGCGCGCGGTTTATTCACGCGGAGTTGCGCGGCCCGACCCCTATCAACTCGTTCCTTATGTACTGGAGGACGATTCGGCGAACCCGGCCACGGTCACCATCGGCAATCCCGCGCTCAAGCCCGAGCACGCCAACAACTACGATCTTCTTTATGAGAAGTACCTTCAACCCCTGGGCATGATTCAGGCCGGCGCCTTCTTCAAGCAATTGACAGCGCCGCAACTTGAATTCATCATTCCCGCCGGAGTGGACGTCGCAGCGCTGCCGGCAGGATCGCTTCCTCCGTCCCTGCTGTCGGCCGTTGAGCAATACCAAAATTCGCAGCTCGGTTACTCTTCCGTCACTCAGTACATCAACGGCACAAATGCCTATCTGTATGGCTTTGAGGTCAGCTTCGAGCAGCACTTGAGCTATCTCCCAGGCGTGCTCGGAGGATTGGGCTTATCGGCCAACTATACTTACATGGGGTCTCAGGAAAAGCATGTCCCCCTGCGCACCGATCATCCGCGCATGATCGACCAATCCACCAACACCTGGAATATAAGTCCGACCTACGACACCAAGCGCTTCTCCATGCGTCTGGGACTCACCTACAACGGCGCCAGCCTCTTCTCCTATAACTGGATCTCGCCGGCTGTGGCGCCGGGCTCCGGAGCCGATCCCAGCGGCCTCGGACCCAAGGGGCCATCGGGTGACATCTGGACCCTGGCACACATGCAGGTGGACGCGCAGGCGACTTACCGCTTCTGGCGCAACATGAGCGTGTTGGTCTCCGGTCTGAATCTCAACAACGAAGTCTTCGGTTACTATCAGGGCAGCGACCAGTTCGTGAATCAGCGCGAGTATTACAAGCCCACCTACACGGGCGGCTTGCGTTACACCTTCGGAGCCAATAAAAAATAGTTCATGGCTCCCTTGCTCGCGGGCGTCCACTGACTATCTGGGCGCCCGTCGCTTTTTAACATAATTTCAGGTCAGGAAAGACAAGATGCGATCTGTTTTCATGCTGTTTCTTCTCGCTGGCTGCACAATTGCGAACGCACAAGCAACCAATATCGCTTCATCCAACAGCGTCCCTGCGAAAGGCGACGAACTGAAGTTTGTGGTCATCGTCAGCCGCCACGGCGTGCGTTCGCCCACCGGAAAGCTGGAGCAGCTCAATCGCTATTCCCGCCAGCCGTGGCCTCAGTGGAGCGTTCCTCCCGGCGACCTCACTGCTCACGGAGCGCAGCTGATGACGATCTTCGGCGCATATGACCGCGAGCAGTTGGCCGCCGAGGGGTTGCTCGGACCCACGGGCTGCGCCGATGCAGCGCACATCGCCATCGTCGCCGACTCCGACCAGCGAACACGCGCGACCGGCAAGGCGCTGGCCGCGGGGCTGATGCCAGGCTGCGCTCTTGAAGTTCGCGCTTTGCCTGGGAGAACTGCCGATCCGCTGTTTCATCCGTTGAAATCCGGGGTCGGCCATCCAGAAAGGCTTCTTGCCGCTGCTGCGGTTTCAGGCCGCATCGGCGCTGATCCTGCCGGTCTGGCTGAGGCCTATCGCCCCCAGCTCGAAGCGCTCGAAAACGTTCTGAATGCCTGCAATCCGGGCGAGAACTGCGCGAGGGTGGCTGTGCCCCAATCGCTGTTTTCCATCCCATCCTCGATTGCGCCTGGAAAGAGCGATCATCTGGTCGATCTGCACACGCCGTTGAGCCTCGCTTCTTCGATGTCCGAGGATCTGATGTTGGAGTACGTTGAAGGTATGGATTTGGCGCAGGTGGGCTGGGGCCGCGTAGACATTCATAAGCTGCGCGATCTCCTGCAGCTTCACACCGCCAGTGAAGATATCGGACAACGCACGGGCTATATTGCCCGCGTCCAATCCTCTAACTTGCTCAGTCACATCCTTCGGTCGATGGAGCAGGCTGCCGGAGAGCATTCTGTAGTTAACGCGCTCAGCAGGCCTGATGACCGTCTCTTGATCCTCGTTGGTCACGATACCAACATCGTTACCATTAGCGGAGCATTGGGGCTGTAGTGGCTGGTCGATGGCCGCCGCGACGATACTCCGCCAGGAGGAGCTTTGGTCTTCGAGTTGTGGAAGAAGAGCAGACGGGCAAGTATTCTGTGCGCGTCTATTACACCGCGCAGACTCTCGATCAGATGCGCAATGCCGCACCGTTGCGCCTGGACAATCCGCCTGAACGCGTTCCAGTATTTGTGCCGGGCTGCAGCCAGGACGATTTCTCCTGCTCCTGGGAAGCATTTCAGCAAGCGGTGCAATCAGGTACTGACCTCAACTTCGTGAAATGACACGTCGAGTGAGCAAAACGCGGTGCAATTTCCTGCGCCGGGGTGGGCTAAGATCAAGGCATGAAACTTGGAGTGAGCGCATTCGCGTGGGCGGGAAAGATGGATGCATCGCTGCTCGATATGCTGCCCGCGATTCGAGATCTGGGCTTGGATGGCTTTGAGATTCCCATGTTCGATCCGGCGCTGCTTCAGGTCGCGGAGATCCGGCGGGCGTTCGAGCAGAGCGGCCTTGAGTGTACGGTCTGCGCAATTCTTCCTTCGGGAATCAACCCGATCAGTCATGATGCCCGCGTTCGGCAAAGATCGATGCAGCACCTGAAGCGGTGCGTGGAGACCGCCGCTCAACTGGGAGCGAAACTGTTGGGAGGCCCGCTATATGCGCCGATGGCTATTTCACCGGCCATCGGTCTACGGCGGGCGAGTGGCAGTGGGCAACCGAGATATTTCAAGCGCTCGGCGAAACTCTTGATGCATGCGGCGTCACGCTCTCCATTGAGCCCGTGAATCGCTCCGAGACTTTTTTCCTGCGCACAGCGCGAGAAGCCCTGGCACTGTGCGAAGCCGTCGGTCATCCCCGGGTCGGCGTGACCATCGATACCTTCCACGCCAATATCGAGGAGAAGAATATTGCTGTCGCGGTCCATTCTTTGCGCAATCGTCTCCGTCATATGCACATCAGCGAGAACGACCGCAGTTTGATCGGCGAGGGTCATGTGGATTTTCCGGGGATACTTGATTCGCTCGGGAAGATTCAATACGAAGGCTATCTGATGATCGAGGGTTTTGGGTTCCTGGCCGATGTCAAGGACGCTCCGGGTACGCTTTGGGCCGAACGTTCTGTGTCGCCCATGGATATCGCAAGTAAGGGAGCAGCATACTTACAAAGTTTGCTGAATGATCCACAAAAATTCGACGAATGAGAAATCTGTCATGTAGCTCTCGCTTTCTCGAATGCCTTGTGTAGAATCCGCGGCTTCTTGATTCAGGCCGGTTTCCCAAGTCAGTTTTCCTGGTTTTTTTCGAGCTTTTCCTGATGCGGATCAGCTTCCAACACTTCCAGATTCGTAGGCTGCGCGTGTTCCTTCTGATTGCGGTGGAATCTGTTGTGTTGGTTGCCCCCCAGGGATTCGAACCCCGATATGCTGCTCCAGAGGCAGCTGTCCTAACCGTTGAACGAGGGGGCAACAAGATTGCCTGGGCTTCTCTTGCGGCCAGATTGGCACGCGCCACGGAAGGGCGCCGGGCGTCAGAACCAACTTGTTCATCATAAGTGGATTTGCCGCCCCGGTCAAACCTTTCAGGGCAAATCTTCCGTTTCGGACGCAGCGGCCCGGAATTTGCTTTCCTGCGCCGCAGGGCTGAGCTTTCCATGCATTGAAAATGCGCGCATGACTGGCATCCAAAATCCGCGAATGTACGCCAGGGAAACGGCGACGGCTTCTCAGAATGTGGAACGGAAGAGGACGCATCGGAAATTGCAGCCAAAAGGTCTGAAAATCGATTGCGTCTCCAGGGTGCGCTCCCGCTTTTGCCAAGCTCGGAGCTCAAAGCAAAAGCGGGAGGCCGTTTTCAAGCCGCCTTTACGTCGCCTGCCGAGCGCACCCGGAAGTGCTTCATGTGGATCGAGAGCGTGCGCTCAATCTTGCGCAGGTCGCCGCGCTCCGACGGACCGGCGAAGGTGGAGGCCACGCCATGCGCCGAAGCTCGGCCGGTGCGGCCCACGCGATGGACAAAGTCCTCGGCCATCTTGGGCATATCGAAGTTGATCACATGCGCCACATTGGCCACGTCGATGCCGCGGGCGGCTACGTCGGTGGCCACGAGCACGCGGTGGCGGCCTTCGGAGAAGCTGCGCAGAGCCTGGTTGCGCTGGGCCTGCGTGCGGTCGCCGTGAATCTGCGTCGCCGAATGTCCGGTGCGGATCAGCCTGCGCGCCACGCGGTCGGCTCCGTGCTTGGTGCGCACGAAGACCAGAAAACTGCCCTGCTCGACGCCCAGCAGGTGTTCGAGCAGCTCCTGCTTTTTGTCCGGCTCTACTTCAAAGGTGCGCAGTTCGACGTTTTCGGCCGGCTTCAGGACCGAACCGATCTCGATGCGGGCGGGGTTGTTCAGGTACTTGCGCGCCACTTCCTTCACCGGGCCTTCGAGCGTGGCCGAGTAGCAGAGGGTCTGTCGCACGGCCGGCAGCGTGGCCGCGATGCGCGCGATGGCCGGCTGGAAGCCCATGTCGAGCATCCGGTCCACTTCGTCGAGCACCAGGATCTTGACCCCGTCCAGCCGGACGAGCTTGCGCTTGAGGAAGTCCTCCAGGCGTCCGGGCGTGGCCACGATCAGCCGCGCGCCGCGCCGAATGGTCTCCAGTTGCGCGCCGCTCAGCCATGCCGCCGACCACCAGGGCCACGGACTGCGAGGAGTTGGAACGAATGGTGCTTGAAGGCCTCTTCGACCTGCATGGCCAGCTCGCGGGTGGGCAGCAGGATCAGCGCGTGCGCGCCCCTGCCCTCGGCCTTCTGCAAGCTCTCCACGATGGGAATGAGGAAGCTGAGCGTCTTGCCGGTTCCGGTCTGCGCCGTGGCCAGCACGTCGCGGCCTTCGAGCGCGGGCGGAATGCGCCGCGGCCTGCACCGGCGTGGGAGTTTCAAATTTGTTGGCGTCCAGCCGCGCCATCAGGGCGGGCGAAAGGGAAAACTGCGAAAACTGAGTGGTCAAAATTAAGTCATTTCCTGTGAGGGTCCCGGAGCCGCCGAGCTTGCCGCGGCCTGCAAACGGAACCGGACACGGAGGCGCGCTGTCCCTGAGATGGACGCAAGCCTGCTTATCAATATGCGTAAGGGAGAACCGAAAGTCGAGCTAAGACTCACCCGGCAGGCATTCAAAAGGGAGAATGCCTCAGGCGCGGAGCTGCCACACGCTACTTCCTGGCCAGACGGCACAATCGCCGCCCGGCTCCACGCTCCCACGCTTTCTAGCGTTTCCTGGTTCGCTTGCGCGGCATCCTTTTGTTGAAGGAGGCGACCGCATAGTTGACTGCCGGGCCTGGTTTGACCCATGGCAGATGCCCCCAGGATGGGAGACTCATGTGGATACGCTCCACCTCAGGGAAAACCTTTTCCCGAGGGCCCGGATGTCAAGTGCTTGGGGAAATCTGTGCCAGGCAAGCTTGCCTCGGAAGGCGGGCCGCCGCTCACGGCCAAATCACTGAGCGCAAATACAGTGTAGCACGATCGGGGCTTTTAGCGATCGATCGGGAACTGCTCGTGAGCGCGCGGCCGAACCAGCAGGACCGGGCACGGCGCATGGTCAAGCACGAATCGCGCCACGTGACCCACCGAGCGCGGGCCGATGTGGGGCGGATCGCCATACTCCCCGCGCGCGCCGATGACGATCACATCGGCCTTCCACTCCGCGGCGGCATTCACAATCTCCAGTTCCGGACGCCCTTGCCGCACCAGCGTTTGGGCGCCTTTCGCGTAGTTCAGCCCGGCATTCAGCGTTTCCTGCGCAGCCGCGGATTCGGCCGCCTGCATCTGGCCGATAACCGGCTCATGATGCATCGGAGGCCGCCAGAAGCGCTCTCGCATCCGGTCGATATCCCCGCGCGGACCCACGTCGATGACCGCCAGGAGCGCAATCGTCAGCGCCTCGGGCGTGCCGAACATCTGCACCGCGTAGCCGATCAGTTCGCCATTGGTTCCATCCAGACAACCAAGAACTCGCATCGTTTCCTCCCTGCCTACAGCATCAACCAGATTGTGAGCGCGCCGGCCAACAGCATCACCGGCGTGACGACCATACCCACTTTGAAATAGTCCAGCCCCGAAACTTCCACGTCGCGTTCGCGCAGGATCAGCAGCCAGAGAATCGTGGCCAGCGAACCGACGGTGGTCAGATTCGGCCCCAGATCGCAGCCAAACATGGTGGCTGCCACGAAGCCATTCCGGATCGCCGGCGCCGCATGTTGCACGCTCGCGAGCGAAGAGTTCATGACCACGGCCATCGGCACATTGTTGATCAGATTCGTTCCCAGAGCGGAGCCGAACGTGCCCACCATGACGGCTCCGAAACTTGTGCCGCCGGAAAGATGGAGCAGCAGCCTGCCGAACTTGACCGTGAGTCCCGTGTCTTCAATCGCCCGCACCACGATGAACATGCCAGCGATGAATCCGAAGATCGGCCAGGAGATTGCCTTCCCCGCCTTCATCAGCGTCGTCCGCTTCCAGAACAGCGCGCCCCCGAGCAGCAGCAGCGCTCCCGCCACCGCGACCAGCGACAGCGGCCACTCGAAGGCGGCCGCAATGACGTACGAAGGCGCGACCAGGGCGAGCACTGCCAGCGTGTAGCGGAAATAGGCCCGATGCTCGACCGCCTCCGCCGCCGATGGCAGCCGTCCCAGATCGAATGTGCCCTTCAGCTCCCTGCGATAGAGGAAGTAGAAGACGGCGAAGTTGATGGCGATCACCACCAGGCACGGCAAAAATAGCAGCCGCAGGAAGGCGGGCAGCGTCAGAGGATAGTGCGACATCACGATGATGTTGATGGGATTGCTGATGGGCAGAAGGAACGAGCCCGTGTCCGCGATGAAGGTGCAGGCGAACAGGTACGGCAACACCGGAAGCCGCAGCTTGGTCACCAGCACGTACACGACCGGCGTCAGGATGAGCGCCGTGGCGTCGTTCGAGAAGATCATCGTGATTGCGGTTCCCAGCAGGAACACGTTGAGGAAAAGCCGCCTGGCGCTGTGGCCGGCCCATCGCGCGGCCTGGACTGCAAGCCAATCGAAAAGCCCGGCGCTCTCCGCCATGGCGGACAGTCCCATCATGGCCAGAAAAAACAGGAAAGTGTTCCAGTCGCGAACCAGAGTCATCGCCGCGTCGGCGGGCCGGATCAGTCCCAACAAAAGCAAAACGCCCGCGCCGCCCATGGCGATGTGCGCTTCGGTCCAGCGAAACGGGCGCGTCATGATGCCCACCAGCGTGAGCACTCCGACGAGCGACGCCAGGATGGTTCGCCAGAACT
>CAWBHO010000137.1:0-21795 GCA_963788415.1 uncultured Acidobacteriaceae bacterium
CGCGGCGGTTCTTTGCGCGGCCTTCCGGTGTGTCGTTCGTTGCCACAGGCTGCGTCATACCGAATCCATGCGAGGTCACCGAGGACTCGGGAAGGCCCTGCTGCACCAGGAACTCCAACACACCGGCGGCGCGCTGTTCAGAGAGCAACTGGTTATATTCCTCGCTGCCCACGTTGTCGGTGTGGCCATCGACTTCAAGCTTCAGTCCTGGATGCGCTAGCACGATTCCGGAGATTTTGGCCAGCTTCTCGCGTGCAGCCGGCTTGAGCGTATATTTGCCCGTATCGAAGAGCACGTCCGACATGTTGACAAATGTGAAGTACATTCCGCAGATTGGCAGTTTTACGATGTTCGAGTTAGCCGAATGGTAACTCCGACAAGGCATTCGGCGTGGGCAAGGTCTGGTATCCGACTCCCGCTCTGGATGCAGAAGAATATTCGGCCACTGGCTGCTGGACGGCGGCGGCGGGGAGACAGTGGTTCCGCAGACCGGCTACCGCGATTTTCCTTACGGAGGCTTTTTGCTGAAATACAGCTTCGGCGAGCGGCTGGAATTGGGAGGCGGGGTCTTTGCCCATGGGCGCGAGGGCTTTGCCGCGGCGGAGACCGAGGCTTCAAGCATGATCGACCTGGGAGGGTCCTATCACTTCAAGCACCACCCCGGTGAGCAGTTCCTGTTCAATTAAGGCCACTTCGTCGCGGGGCAGACCGAGAACTACGCCTATGCCGGCATGTACTGGACATGGGGAAAGGACGATCGCTCCGGAGCCGCGCATGTGGCCGGCGCCGAGTTGGAAACGCAGCCGCATTGAAGCGTCTCTGAAGCCAATTGCGGTCTGCCGTTTGACGGGTTGCCGATGCTAACATGAACGCAACCGCCGCTGGCAGCTTTCAACTTCGCAGGGGCCATTTTTGCCGCTGCGCAACCGGATTTTTTGGCGATTGCGAACCTTGGCCGCGGATCAATTCCGATCGGGTCCGATCGAGGAACCGGGTTCGGAACGCCCCAAAGCAATCCCGCGCAGGCTGCATCCTCCAGCGCGCAGACTCCGCGGAGATCGCTTCCATCTCATTTCAGGTGCAACGACGAGTAGGTGCAACGATGAGTCATCCATTCCAGAGGGCCAAGCCGCGGCAAATTCGAAGACTGGCGCCCGGCGCGATGCTCTTGCTGTGGCTGGCGGCGGGTCTGGCTTCCGCTCAAGCCGCGAACCAGGGCGCAAATCAAAGTGCGGATCAAAACGCAATTCAAGGCGCAAAGCAGGATTTGCAGCCGATGCAGACGGCCGATGCCACCGAACCTGCCGCAGACCAGCCGATGAAAATCACTCTGGAGGAGGCAATCCGCCGCGCGAAAGCCAACGAGCCGTGGTATGCGGCGGCGGAGGCGGCCAGCAGTGCGGCGGCGCTCGATCCGTCGATCGCTCGGGCCGGCTTACTGCCCAGCGTGGTCTACCACAATCAGGCTCTCTATACGCAGCCCAACGGCAAGACGAACCAGGCCGGCCAAGGCGTGGCGGCACAACCCTCGCCGCGTTTCATCGCCAACAACGCGGTCCGCGAGTACGCCAGCCAGGCGTCGATCAGTGAAACGCTGGGGCTGGGTGCTGTGGCGGGCGTGCGGCGGGCAGAGGCAACCGCGGCCGTGGCCGCGGCCCAGCAGGAGATTGCGCGGCGCGGCCTGGTGGTCGCGGTCACGGGGCTGTTTTATTCATCGCTGGCGGCGGAACACAAGCTGGCGATTGCCGAGCGCGCGCGCCAGGAGGCTGTCGATTTCACTGCATTGACCAGGGAGCGCGAGCAGGCCCGCGAGGCCGCGCACGCCGACGTGCTGAAGGCACAACTGGTGGAGCAGCAGCGCGAGCGCGAGTTGGAGGATGCCCGCGTGGCTGCCGGGAAGGCGCGGCTGGATCTGGGCGTGCTGCTCTTCGCCGACCCCGAAACGCCCTGCTTGCTCCAGGCAGAGAACGGTGCGGCTCCGCTGCCTTCGCGGGCCGAGGTGGATGCCGCTGCGTCCAGGAACAATCCGGAGCTGAAGAGCGCGCTGGCTGAGGTGGGCGTGAGCAACGCCGAGGTGCTGGCGGCGCGGGCGGCGTATTTGCCCGACCTGGGGTTGAACGTGACGTACGGTATCGACGCGCCGCAGTTTGCCGTAAACGGACCCGATCGCGTGCCGAACCTGGGCTACTCGGCCAGCGTGACGCTGGACATTCCGGTCTGGGACTGGCTCTCGACCCAGCACAAGGTGAAGCAGAGCGAGATCCGGCGTAATGCGACGCGGGTAGCGCTGAGCGCGGCCGAAAGGCGCCTGATCGCGCGGCTGGAGGAGGCCTACTCCGAGGCGGCGGCGGCGCGCGACGAGCTTGCCTCGCTGGATGAAAGCGCGGCCACGGCGGCCGAGAGCCTGAAACTGACCAAACTGCGCTATCGCGGCGGCGAGGCCACGGTACTGGAGGTGGTGGACGCCGAGAATACCTTTGTCGGCGTCGAAAATGCGCGCGAGGATGGAAGAGTGCGCTACGAGACTGCACGGGCCGATCTGGAAACGCTGGCCGGCGCGCTGTGAGCCGTGCGGAAGAAGAACGAGCGTGTGGAAGAGGAAGAGGTTCAGCGGAAGATGAGTGAAGACGCAAATCGCACGACGCACTTTTTCGCTTCGCGTTCTGTTTTGCCGGGCGTTTTGGCGCTTTTCCTGGTTTTCTCTGCCGGCTGCAAGAAGCCGGCCGCGCCGGTGACCGTCGTAACCGTGCAGGCCGCGCATCCTGTGCAGGGGCCGATCGCCGCGCACTTCACGGTCGATGCGGTGCTCGCGCCGGTGGCCGAGGCGGCCATCGAGCCGAAGATCAGCGCTCCGGTGCGGAAGTTCTACGTGCAGCGCGGATCGCGGGTGAAGGCGGGCGAACTGCTGGCCACGCTCGAAGCGAGCGACCTGGCCGCGGCCGCGCTCGACAGCAAGGGCTTGTACATGGCGGCGCAGGCCGAGTACGCCACTGCGACCAGGGCGCAGGTGCCGGAAGAGACGCAGCGAGCCGAACTGGATGCGGCCGCGGCCAAGGCCACTCTCAACCTGAACCAGAGCATCGTGAAAAGTCGGAAGCAGCTCTTTGCCGAAGGCGCGATTCCGGGCCGCGATCTGGATACGGCCGAAGCCGCGCTGGTCGAGGCGCAGGCCGCTTACGACGTGGCGGAAAATCATTTGCAAGCGGTCGAGAGCGTGAGCCGGGCGGCCGCGCTGAAGGCTGCCGCGGGGCAGTTGACCTCGGCCAGGGGCAGGTTTGAAGGCGCCCAGGCGCAACTGAACTACGCCGAGATTCGCAGTCCCATCGACGGCGTGGTGACCGACCGTCCTTTGTTCGCAGGCGAGACGGCAGCGGTAGGAACGCCGCTCCTGACCGTGATGGACACCTCGAGCTTGCTGGCCAAGGCGCACATCGCCGAGAGCATGGCGCTGCAATTGAAGGCGGGCGATGTGGCCGCAGTGCGTGTGCCGGGAATGGGCGCGCAGGTAGCGGCTACGGTCGCGCTCGTGAGCCCGGCGCTCGACCCTGGCAGCACCACCGTCGAAGTCTGGATCAAGATCGACAACCGCTCCGGCCGGCTGAAGGTCGGGACGCCGGTCAAAGTGGAGATGGCGGGACCGAGCGTCGCACAGGCCTGGAAGATTCCGGCCTCTGCGATCCTCACTGCGCAGGACGGCAGCAAATCGGTGATGGTGGTGGGCGCAGACGGCACGGCCCAGCGCAAGCCGGTTACGCTGGGCATTGAAGATAGCCAGCAGGTGCAGATTACCGGCGGCCTTTCGCCCTCGGATCTGGTGATCACCAGCGGATCCTACGGCCTGGATGAAGGCACAAAAGTCAAGGTGAGCGCGAGCGGCGGCGATCCGGCGAATGCGGCTGGCGAGGCCGGAGGAAACGGCTGATGCTCCAGAAAGATTCCGGCGTTTCATCTGGCGCAAGCGGCAGCCGGAAGCCTTTCTGGCTGGCCCGCTCCACGCGCGCCATTTTCTTCTTTGCCGCTGTGCTCACCGTGGCCGGCATTTATTTCGCTTTTCGCCTGCCCATCTCCGTTTTTCCGGACACAAATTTTCCCCGCGTCGTGATCGGCGTGGACAACGGAGTCATGCCCGCCGAGCAGATGGAGGTTACGATCACCAAGCCCATCGAGGACGCGGTGAACTCCGTGCCCGGCCTCGTCACCGTGCGCTCCACCACCAGCCGCGGCTCGGCCGAGGTCAGCCTCTTCTTCAACTGGAATGTGGACATGTTTCGCTCCCTTCAGTTGGTGGATGCGGCGCTCGCCAGGGTGCAGCAGACGCTGCCGCCCACGGTCCGGATCACGACCAACCGGCTGACCTTCGCCACTTTTCCCATCCTCGGCTACAGCCTCACCTCCGCGACCGTCCCGCAGACGCGGCTATGGGAGATTGCCACCTACGACCTGAAGCCGCCGCTTAACCGCGTCTCCGGCGTCAGCACCGTCACCGTCCAGGGCGGCCAGGTGCCGGAGTTTCACGTCACGCCAAACATGGCCCTGATGCTAAACGCCGGCGTCACCGTTCCCGATCTGGTGAACGCCATCCAGGCTTCGAATATCGTCACCTCGCCCGGCCTCTACGAGGCCAATCACAAGTTGATTCTGGGCCTGGTCGGGGCGCAGGTCCATGACGCCGATCAGCTGCGGCAGATGGTCGTGAAAGCCACGCCCGCCGGCGCTCCGGTACGCGTGGCTGACGTGGCCACGGTGGAGCCGGCCACCATGCCCATCTACACCACGGTGACCGCCAACGGCAAAGACGCGGTGCTCTTGAACATTGCCCGCCAGCCATCGAGCAATACCGTGGCCGTGGCCGACGCCGTGGCCGCGCAGGTGAATGAACTGCGCGGCAAGCTGCCGCCTGGAGTCAAGCTCGACGTCTTCTACGATCAGTCCCAACTGGTGCGCGATTCGATCGCCAGCGTCCGCGACGCCATCTTCATCGGGCTCGTCCTGGCCTGCGTCATTCTCTTCCTTTTCCTGCGCGACTGGCGCTCTTCGCTCATCGCCGGACTGGTCATTCCGGTCACCATCGCGGTCACCGTGCTGGCGCTCTGGATGATCGGCCAGAGCTTCAACCTGATGACGCTCGGCGGACTGGCCGCGGCCATCGGCCTGGTGATCGACGACGCTATTGTCGTGGTCGAGAACATCGTGCTCCATCGTGACGCGGGTGAGAAGCCGCGGTCGAAGCGGTGCGCAAGGCGCTCGGCGAGATTACCGCGCCGCTCATCGGCTCGACGATTACGCCGGTCGTCGTCTTTCTGCCGCTGGTTTCGGTCAGCGGCGTCACCGGCAGCTTCTTCCGCGCGCTGGCCATCACCATGACCGCCGCTTTGCTCACCTCGCTTGTGCTGGCGCTCACCTGGACGCCGGGCCTGAGCCTGGTTCTACTCGGCGACCGCGGCAATTCTGCGGCCCCCGACGACCACTCCGCGGGCCGGCTGCTCGGCGGTGCAAGCGGAGAACGCCGCCGAGCAGCCGGCCCGCGGAGTGGTCGTCGGGGGCCGCAGAATTGCCGCGGTCGCCGAGTAGAACCAGGCTCAGGCCGGGCGTCCAGGTGAGCGCCAGCACAAGCGAGGTGAGCAAAGCGGCGGTCATGGTGATGGCCAGCGCGCGGAAGAAGCTGCCGGTGACGCCGCTGACCGAAACCAGCGGCAGGAAAACACGACCGGCGTAATGGTCGAGCCGATCAGCGGCGCGGTAATCTCGCCGAGCGCCTTGCGCACCGCCTCGGCGCGGCGCTCGCCGGTGTCGCGATGGATCACGATGTTCTCGACCACGACAATAGCGTCGTCGATCACCAGGCCGATGGCCGCGGCCAGTCCGCCGAGCGTCATCAGGTTGAAGCTCTCGCCGATCATCCAGAGCACCAGGATGGTGACGGCGATGGTGACCGGGATGACCAGGCCGGCGATGAGCGAGGAGGTCCAGTCGCGCAGGAACAGAAAGAGGATGATGCAGGCCAGGACCAGGCCGATGAAGATGGCGTCGCGCACGCTGGCGATGGAGTCGCGCACCAGTTGCGACTGATCGTAGAAGGGCTCGAGCTTCACGCCCGGGGGCAGCTTGTTTGCGCAGTTCGGTCACCTGCGCGGCCACGCGCGTCGGCCACGGCCACAGTATTGCTGGTGGGCTGGCGGGTGATGTTGAGCAGCACCGCGTTTTTGCCGTTGGCGGTGACCGTGGTGTAGACGGGCATGGTGGCCGGCTCCACCGTGGCCACGTCGGCCACGCGCACGGGGGCGCCGGCGGGCGTGGTTTTGACCACCAGTCTGGCGGAGCTCGTCGAGCGTCGTGCACCTGCGCGCCCACCAGGCCGAGGATCAGCTGATGATTGGCCTCGTAGAGGCCGGGCGAGTCGACGATGTTCGAAGCCTGGATGGCGTTGACCAGGTCGGGGATGGTGACGCCGGCGTTCTGCATCAGGGCGAGATTGGGCATCACGTGAAACTCCGGCACCTGGCCGCCCTGCACAGTCACCGTGCTCACGCCGGTGACGCGATTCAGCGGCGGCTTCAGATCGTAGGTGGCGATCTCCCACAGGCGGGTCTGCGGAACCGTGTCCGAGGTGAGGCTGTAGCCGAGGATGGGAAAACTGGCGAAGGTGAGCCGGTTGGTGGTGATCTGGCCGTGGAAGGCAGCGACTGCTGCACCGTGGCCAGCGCCGCGTCGACAAGCTGCAGCGTGCGGACCATGTCCACGTTCCAGTCGAAGAAGAGGCTGACTTCCGCCGAGCCGCGGCTGGTGGTGGAGCGCACGGTTTCCAGGCCGGGCACGGAGTTGACCGCGTCCTCAATGGGCTGCGTGATGGTCACTTCCATCTGCTCGACGGGCATGACGCCGTTATCGACGGCGATGACGACGCGGGGAAAATTGGTCTCGGGGAAGACGGAGATGGGCAACTTGAAAGCCAGATAGATGCCCGCCACGGTGAGAATAGCGGCGAAGAAAAAGATGGTGCGCGTGGAGCGGGCCAGCCAGAACGGCTTTCGGCCGCCGCTTGCGGCGGACGAAACGCCGGAATCTTTCTGGAGCATCAGCCGTTTCCTCCGGCCTCGCCAGCCGCATTCGCCGGATCGCCGCCGCTCGCGCTCACCTTGACTTTTGTGCCTTCATCCAGGCCGTAGGATCCGCTGGTGATCACCAGATCCGAGGGCGACAAGGCCGCCGGTAATCTGCACCTGCTGGCGATCTTCAATGCCCAGCGTAACCGGCTTGCGCTGGGCCGTGCCGTCTGCGCCCACCACCATCACCGATTTGCTGCCGTCCTGCGCAGTGAGGATCGCAGAGGCCGGAATCTTCCAGGCCTGTGTGACGCTCGGTCCCGCCATCTCCACTTTGACCGGCGTCCCGACCTTCAGCCGGCCGGAGCGGTTGTCGATCTTGATCCAGACTTCGACGGTGGTGCTGCCAGGGTCGAGCGCCGGGCTCACGAGCGCGACCGTAGCCGCTACCTGCGCGCCCATTCCCGGCACACGCACTGCGGCCACATCGCCCGCCTTCAATTGCAGCGCCATGCTCTCGGCGATGTGCGCCTTGGCCAGCAAGCTCGAGGTGTCCATCACGGTCAGGAGCGGCGTTCCTACCGCTGCCGTCTCGCCTGCGAACAAAGGACGGTCGGTGACCACGCCGTCAATGGGACTGCGAATCTCGGCGTAGTTCAGTTGCGCCTGGGCGCCTTCAAACCTGCCCCTGGCCGAGGTCAACTGCCCCGCGGCAGCCTTCAGCGCGGCCGCCCGGCTCACGCTCTCGACCGCTTGCAAATGATTTTCCGCCACGTCGTAAGCGGCCTGCGCCTCGACCAGCGCGGCTTCGGCCGTATCCAGATCGCGGCCCGGAATCGCGCCTTCGGCAAAGAGCTGCTTCCGACTTTTCACGATGCTCTGGTTCAGGTTGAGAGTGGCCTTGGCCGCGGCCGCATCCAGTTCGGCTCGCTGCGTCTCTTCCGGCACCTGCGCCCTGGTCGCAGTGGCGTACTCGGCCTGCGCCGCCATGTACAAGCCCTTGCTGTCGAGCGCGGCCGCGGCCAGGTCGCTCGCTTCGAGCGTGGCCAGCAGTTCGCCCGCCTTCACCCGCGATCCGCGCTGCACGTAGAACTTCCGCACCGGAGCGCTGATCTTCGGCTCGATGGCCGCCTCGGCCACCGGCGCGAGCACCGCATCGACCGTGAAGTGCGCGGCGATCGGCCCCTGCACAGGATGCGCGGCCTGCACGGTTACGACGGTCACCGGCGCGGCCGGCTTCTTGCAGCCGGCAGAGAAAACCAGGAAAAGCGCCAAAACGCCCGGCAAAACAGAACGCGAAGCGAAAAAGTGCGTCGTGCGATTTGCGTCTTCACTCATCTTCCGCTGAACCTCTTCCTCTTCCACACGCTCGTTCTTCTTCCGCACGGCTCACAGCGCGCCGGCCAGCGTTTCCAGATCGGCCCGTGCAGTCTCGTAGCGCACTCTTCCATCCTCGCGCGCATTTTCGACGCCGACAAAGGTATTCTCGGCGTCCACCACCTCCAGTACCGTGGCCTCGCCGCCGCGATAGCGCAGTTTGGTCAGTTTCAGGCTCTCGGCCGCCGTGGCCGCGCTTTCATCCAGCGAGGCAAGCTCGTCGCGCGCCGCCGCCGCCTCGGAGTAGGCCTCCTCCAGCCGCGCGATCAGGCGCCTTTCGGCCGCGCTCAGCGCTACCCGCGTCGCATTACGCCGGATCTCGCTCTGCTTCACCTTGTGCTGGGTCGAGAGCCAGTCCCAGACCGGAATGTCCAGCGTCACGCTGGCCGAGTAGCCCAGGTTCGGCACGCGATCGGGTCCGTTTACGGCAAACTGCGGCGCGTCGATACCGTACGTCACGTTCAACCCCAGGTCGGGCAAATACGCCGCCCGCGCCGCCAGCACCTCGGCGTTGCTCACGCCCACCTCAGCCAGCGCGCTCTTCAGCTCCGGATTGTTCCTGGACGCAGCGGCATCCACCTCGGCCCGCGAAGGCAGCGGAGCCGCACCGTTCTCTGCCTGGAGCAAGCAGGGCGTTTCGGGGTCGGCGAAGAGCAGCACGCCCAGATCCAGCCGCGCCTTCCCGGCAGCCACGCGGGCATCCTCCAACTCGCGCTCGCGCTGCTGCTCCACCAGTTGTGCCTTCAGCACGTCGGCGTGCGCGGCCTCGCGGGCCTGCTCGCGCTCCCTGGTCAATGCAGTGAAATCGACAGCCTCCTGGCGCGCGCGCTCGGCAATCGCCAGCTTGTGTTCCGCCGCCAGCGATGAATAAAACAGCCCCGTGACCGCGACCACCAGGCCGCGCCGCGCAATCTCCTGCTGGGCCGCGGCCACGGCCGCGGTTGCCTCTGCCCGCCGCACGCCCGCCACAGCACCCAGCCCCAGCGTTTCACTGATCGACGCCTGGCTGGCGTACTCGCGGACCGCGTTGTTGGCGATGAAACGCGGCGAGGGTTGTGCCGCCACGCCTTGGCCGGCCTGGTTCGTCTTGCCGTTGGGCTGCGTATAGAGAGCCTGATTGTGGTAGACCACGCTGGGCAGTAAGCCGGCCCGAGCGATCGACGGATCGAGCGCCGCCGCACTGCTGGCCGCCTCCGCCGCCGCATACCACGGCTCGTTGGCTTTCGCGCGGCGGATTGCCTCCTCCAGAGTGATTTTCATCGGCTGGTCTGCGGCAGGTTCGGTGGCATCGGCCGTCTGCATCGGCTGCAAATCCTGCTTTGCGCCTTGAATTGCGTTTTGATCCGCACTTTGATTTGCGCCCTGGTTCGCGGCTTGAGCGGAAGCCAGACCCGCCGCCAGCCACAGCAAGAGCATCGCGCCGGGCGCCAGTCTTCGAATTTGCCGCGGCTTGGCCCTCTGGAATGGATGACTCATCGTTGCACCTACTCGTCGTTGCACCTGAAATGAGATGGAAGCGATCTCCGCGGAGTCTGCGCGCTGGAGGATGCAGCCTGCGCGGGATTGCTTCGGGGCGTTCCGAACCCGGTTCCTCGATCGGACCCGATCGGAATTGATCCGCGGCCAAGGTTCGCAATCGCCAAAAAATCCGGTTGCGCAGCGGCAAAAATGGCCCCTGCGAAGTTGAAAGCTGCCAGCGGCGGTTGCGTTCATGTTAGCATCGGCAACCCGTCAAACGGCAGACCGCAATTGGCTTCAGAGACGCTTCAATGCGGCTGCGTTTCCAACTCGGCGCCGGCCACATGCGCGGCTCCGGAGCGATCGTCCTTTCCCCATGTCCAGTACATGCCGGCATAGGCGTAGTTCTCGGTCTGCCCCGCGACGGAGTGGCCATAACTGAACAGGAACTGCTCACCGGGGTGGTGCTTGAAGTGATAGGAGCCTCCCAGGTCGATCATGCTTGAAGCCTCGGTCTGCGCCGCGGCAAAGCCCTCGCGCCCATGGGCAAAGACCTCGCCTCCCAATTCCAGCCGCTCGCCGAAGCTGTATTTCAGCAAAAAGCCTCCGTAAGGAAAATCGCGGTAGCCGGTCTGCGGAACCACCGTCTCCCCGCCGCCGCCGTCCAGCAGCCAGTGGCCGATATTCTTCTGCATCCAGAGCGGGAGTCGATACCAGACCTTGCCCACGCCGAGTCCCTTGTCGGAGTTACCCGTCGGTAACTCGAACATCGTAAAACTGCCAATCTGCGGAATGTACTTCGACTCCTTGATATAGGCCACCTTCGCGCCCAGTTCCATGTCCGTCAGCCCGAAGGCGCTGGGTCCGGTTCCGCCGGGCAGATAGACCGGATTGTTTGACGGCACGGCGGCTCCCCAAGGCAGGATGGCGTGTAACTGCAACCTGGGAAGGGCGCCCCAGTTGAACTCGAAGGCCGGCCCGGTTGAGTCAATCTCCGCCGGAGTGCCGTCCATGCCGCCGAAGATATAAAACTCGTAATGGTGCAGATCGACCGGGACCGGATCATCGGTTTGAAACGGAGGCCCCTGCGCCCAGAGCCCCGGCGCCGCGAGCGCGAGCAGGAAAAACCATGCGATTCTTGAATGCCCGCAGCACATCGTTTGCGCCCGTTCTCTAACGGCCCTTCAGCACCAGGATCTCGAATGAATCCGGCTTCGCCTTTGGCCGTCCTCCCTGAGTGGCGGGCTCGAACTGGGCGGTCGGCAAAAAGATCTCCTGCGAGCTCGGGTCCAATCCCATGGTGCGCGCGCCTTCCAGTGTCTTCACCGTTTGCTCCACCTCGAAGTTGCCTGCTTCCTCGCCGGCCACGGTCAGAGATCCATCGCGGCAGCTTGCGAAGATCTGGCCGCGCGAGAAGCGAATCGCATCGTTGCCCGATCCGATGGGCAGCGCCGCCTTCACCTGGCCGTTTTCCGTATCCATCACGATCAGTTTCTGCGGCCCGCGGCAGCCGACAAACAGAAGATGCCTCTCCGGATCAATCGCCATTCCCACCGGATGGCCGCCCGGAGCTACCGGCCAGCGCGCAATCACCTTCCGCATGTGCAGATCCACCACGGCGACCAGATCCTTGTCCGGCAGGTTGACGTAGACCTTGCCTGTTCCGTCCGCGGCCAGAAACTCCGGCGATCCGCCCAGGTCGATGGGCGGATCGATCCTGCCGTCCGTTGGATCGATCTCCGGAGCAAAGGTCATCAGCGCATTGCCATCCCCGGAGGCTGCCAGCACACGGTCCTGCTTCGCGTCGTAAATGATTCCGTCCGCATCCGGCATCGCTGGAATGCGTCCCAGAATCTTGTAGGTCTTCGTGTCGAAGACAACGATCGCGCCGCTTCCGCCGCCATCCGTGATGAACCCGCGTCCGAGCTTCGGCACCAGAGCCACGCCATGCGACCGAATCTGCCCTGGAATGTCGGCGAGCACCAGGCCGCTTGCGGTATCGACCGCCAGTGTGTGCGTTGCGCGGGTAACGAACAGACGATGCCCCGGCGCGTCCACCGTCACGTAATCCCAGCCGCCCGCGCCGCCAATCGGAAACGTCTTCAGCACATCCCAGTGCGCCTGAGCCGATGCCGGGAGAATTCCCGCCAAAAGCAAAACCATCACGGAACAAAAAGACAATCGACTCATGCGCACGCCAGTTCTCCTCAATGGATTGCGTGACGGAATGAAGGGTTTCAACGCATTCGCGCCTTGCTTCCAAGGAATATCACAAGCGTGGCTCGGCGAAGATTAAGTTTTTTCTAAGAGTCCAAGCAGGAGCGGACTAACGGGTGGCCTGGATGCCCCAGCCGCCGCGATGGTTTTGCGCCCCGTCCGCCGAACCGGAGCGCTTTGCAGCCTTCGAGGTCGGCGGACGGGAGCGCAGAAACGGCTCATGCACTTGCAGTCCGGGCCGAGCGGCGGTCCTTGCGGATCGCCGCTTCCCTGATGCGCGCCTCTTCCTTGTTGTTTCTTCAAGCGATTCGGAACATAAAAGAGAATTTCTCGAAACCGGAGTGCATCCTCCGGCGGTTACTCGGATTTCAGCGAAGCCATGTCGATCGAGAAGCGGTACTTCACATCGGACTTCAACATCCGCTCGTAGGCTTCGTTGATCTTCTGAATCGGGATGACTTCGACATCGGCAGTGATGTTGTGCTGGCCGCAGAAGTCGAGCATCTCCTGGGTCTCCGGGATGCCGCCGATGGGCGATCCGGAGAGGCTGCGGCGGCCCATAATCAGGCTGAAGGCGGAGACGGGAAGCGGCTTCTCCGGCGCGCCGACCAGCGTGATATTGCCGTCGATGCCGAGCAGGTGGATGTAGGCGTTGATGTCGTGATCGGCGGCGACGGCGTCGAGGATAAAGTCGAAGCTGCCGGCCTGCTTCCGCATCTGATCGGCGTTGCGGGAGAGAACGACTTCATCGGCGCCCAGGCGAAGCGCGTCTTCCTTCTTGCTCTCCGAGGTGGTGAAAACCACCACGTGCGCGCCGAGCGCGTGGGCGAACTTCACGCCCATGTGGCCCAGTCCGCCGAGGCCGACCACGCCCACTTTCTTGCCCTTGGTGACGCCCCAGTGGCGCATCGGCGAGTAAGTCGTGATGCCGGCGCAAAGCAAGGGAGCGGCTCCGGCAAGGTCGAGATGAGCGGGCACGTGCAGGGCGAATCGCTGGTCGACAACGATGCTGTCGGAGTAGCCGCCGTAGGTCACTCCTCCCAGATGCTTGTCGGGAAGGTTGTAGGTAAAGGTCGCATTCCGGCAGAACTGTTCATGCCCGGCCTGGCAGGCGGGACAGGTGCCGTCGGAGTCCACCAGGCAGCCGACCGCCGCCAGGTCGCCGGGCTTGAACCCGGAGACAGCCGAGCCGGCACCGGTGACGCGGCCGAGGATTTCGTGACCCGGCACGCAGGGATAGACGGTGGGCATCACGCTGTTCCATTCGTCGCGGACCTGGTGAAGATCGGAGTGGCAGACGCCGCAGAAGAGGATTTCGATCTGCACATCGGTTTCAGTCGGATCGCGCCGCACGATCGTGGTGGAAGCAAGCCGCGCCGTTGCGCTGGCCGCGGAGTAAGCTTTGGCGTTGTACATCAAATCACCTCTGGGCCTTTTCGGCCGATGTTAGAGCTCGAACGTGTGTGAAGTTGTTGGGGAGAAGCTGAGCCGGTAGCGTCCCGGCCACTCCGTCGAAAGCCCTGGAGGCTGCGCCTCCCGTCTGCTCTCAGTCCAAAGAATAGACTGGAGTGGGCCTGGAGCGGTAACTTGATCCTTCCGATTGATTGCCTATTTCTGCCGGAGCAAGATTTTTTCAGTGCGCGAGGGACCGATTCGACGATAGGCTGGACAGGAAGGAGCAAAACAGAGTTCCCATGAAGAAACAGAAGAATGCAAGCGGTGAATCGCGGTCAAAAACGGTCGAGATGCGGGCCGGACTGGTCCGCAAGATCGCATCCCACATCCGCCGGGACGGTGCAGAGGCAACCGCCGTGCCGGGCCTGGGCCTTTATCGCGCCAGCGCTCCAACCGAGTGCATTTCGGCGGCCTACGAACCGGCGCTGGTTGTGTTCGCGCAGGGAGAAAAGCGCATCAACGCCGGCGGAACAATCTACGTGTGCGACGGGTCCACCTTCCTGCTGACCTCGATCGATCTGCCGGTGGTCAGCCAGGTGACGAAGGCGTCGAAAGAAGAACCGATTCTGGCACTGCTGCTCAGGCTTGAAATGCCGACCGTACGGGAGATTCTCAGCCAGAACGACTTTCATCTGCCCGATGCGGTTTCAGGCACGCGCGGCATGGCAGTCGGCAAGACTTCTGTCGAACTGCTGGACGCTTGTCTGCGATTGCTCGATCTTCTGGACGCGCCTCTGGACATTCCTTTTCTCAATCCTCTGATTCAGCGCGAGATCATCTACCGCCTGTTGCGCGGGCCCGAGGGCAAGCACCTGCGCGCCATCGCCACGCTGGGCGAACAGTCGAACCGCACAGCCAAGGCTGTCGCCTGGCTGCGGGAGAACTACGCCAAGCCCTTGCGCGTCGACGAACTCGCCTCGGTTGCGCAGATGGGCGTCTCCACCTTGCACCATCACTTCCGCTCGCTGACGGCGATGAGCCCGCTGCAATATCAGAAACAGCTTCGGCTGCACACGGCGCGCGTGCGCATGATCACGAACGGACTCGATGCCGCCAGCGCCGCCTTCGAGGTGGGCTACGAAAGCCCGAGCCAGTTCAGCCGCGAGTACAGCCGCTTCTTCGGCCAGCCGCCGATGCGCGACATCAAGACGAGGAAGGGAGCCGGCGTGGCAACGGATCTCGATTCGGTGCAAGCTTCGTAATCCGTTGTTGGCACGCGCTCAACTTCAGCCGAGCCTCGGGCGCTCAGGGCCGGAATTGGGCTTCGAAGATCCGGAGGCGGCGCTCGAGTTCCCACTGCGCGGTGGCCTTTTCGCTGCCATCGAGAAATGCCCTGCAACCCGCGCTCGGCTTGTCGGCGCCCTGCGGTTGGCCCATGCAGGCGGCAGTGGGAGAGGTGAACTCGTCCGGAGCGCTCCACAAGCTCGCGCCGGGCAGAAAAGCGTACTCCATGCCGGTGCGGGCCAAGTGCTTCAAATCCTGGTAGCCGAGGTGATAGTCCAGGGCGGCTCGAACATATTCGTGGGTGAGATCGATGCGGCTAACGCCTTCGTCGTCGGTGGAAAGCGCGACCGGGACATGAGCGGCGCGATAAAGCGGAAAGGGGTGCTCAGCGCCTTTGATTCCGAGAATTTCTTCGTTTGAACTGAGATTGATCTCCACCATGATGTGCCTGCGGGCCATCTCCTTCAGCAGGCCTTCGGGTGAGTCCTCGTGCATCACGTCGACGCCGTGGCCGATGCGCTCGGCGTGGCCCAGCTCGGTGGCCTGGCGGATGTGAAAGCGCAGCCCCTCGGGCGGCACAAGACCCGGAGCCAGTTCGCCGGCGTGCAGGCTGATGTGAACCCGCGGGTAGACGGAGTGCAGATAGTCCAGCATCTCCATCTGCAGGGTGTAATCGCGCATGGCGATGAAGCCGTCCTCGGGCATGACGAAATTGATTCCCACAAAGCCGGGCTCGCCGGCGTCCATGCTCTGCTGCACGGTTTCAAACCCCAGCAAGGCCTGCGCAAAGACGTGTTCGGGCGCAAAGCCGCGGAGAACCTGGTAAAGGAAACGGACTTCGACCTGGCAGGCGGGTGCGGCCTGCGCCGTGCCGCAGTGTTCGATCCGGCCGCGCTCGGCCTCGGCGGTGCGCACCTCGGCGCGGTCCGCCGCAACCTCGTCGCGAAGCCCCTGGTCGAGCAGGGTTTGGCGGTAGCGGGCGAAGTCTCGCGAGGAGGGATGCGGGGGCAAGGAATTCTCGCGGGCAAGCGAGGCGGCCTGCGCGTAGAGCGGCGTCTCCATCAGCTCAAGATACTGTTCATTCTGCGCGGCGGCGCGGCTGGCCACCTCGTCCACCCACTCGCCGGTATGCCGTTTGCTCAGCCCGCTGAAGCGGTCGAATGTGGAGAAAAACTGGTCGTGGCCGCTGACGCCGGAGCTGGGTACGAAGCTGCGCATCGAGAAGGCGTCAATCAACCGGTCGTAGAGCTTTTGGCTGGCCGGCGCCAGGCTCCCGGACAGTTGCGCGGCCGGCTCTAGCGGCGGCGCGCAAGGGGGCTGGGCAAAGCTGAGCGTCGCCGGGCTCACGCACAAGCCGTCCTCTCCCGCATCGCGCAAAAACGTCTCGGCATACACCGCGCCGCTGAGATGAATGTGCAGGTCGGCGCCTTTGGGAAACTGGGCCAGGAAGGCGTAAAGGGTCAACGGGCCAGCCTGTACGGCAGCCTGGTAGGCGCGGCCGGCGCGGGCTTGCGGAGTGGGCGCCTGCGGCTGGGCGCTGGCGGCGAGAACGGTGAGCGGCACAAAACAGAGGAAATAGACGGAGCGGCGCATGATGGCTTCCAGTGTAGAACAGCCAGCGGAGCCGGCGGCGTCCGTCAAGCAGCGGCCGGCGCCGGAAGCGATTGCGCCCGTGCGGTCAGGCAAAAGCCGGGACGATTGGCGGGAAAGCGCGATGGGCAGGAGAAGGCGATTGCAGGAAGAAGAGGAATTTCGGGGAAATTGTAGCCGGATTTGGCGCTGGAAGAGGGAATTGATATACTGCACAAGTCGTTGCATGGAATTGTTCGTGGAGTTGCCTGCCTTGTCCGGCCATGCCGGAAACCGCGTAACAAATTGCAACCCAAAAGTTTGCACTGAGGCCAGATAGCTCAGTGGTAGAGCGCGGCCCTGAAAAGGCCGGCGTCGGCGGTTCGATCCCGTCTCTGGCCACCACATTCTAAAGAACTTAGCGGCAACCACAGAGTTGATGTTTTAGTCTCGCGAACAATACGCGAACATCGCTCAGGCGATGTTCGCCTTGTCGCCCTGTTCCTGCTCTTCGTTCTTCTTGTCCATCATGTTCCAGATCACCTTGGCTGTGGTTCCAGTCTTGGTGATGTGAGCGCGTCCGAGCTTAGCGTAACGCTCCGTCATCTTGATGTTGGCATGCCCCATCAGCTTTGCTAGCTCGTAGAGGTCACCGCCGTTCATCATGTACCAGGAGGCAAAGGTGTGACGCAGGTCATGGAAGCGAAAGTCTCGAATCTTCGCTCTGTCGAGCAGATTCTCAAAACTTCCTTCCAGGCGCTGACGCTTGCTCTTCGCCCCTCCTTTGGGTGGGAAGATCCGGTCCTGATTGATCACCGCAGGGTACCTCTTTATTTCCGCGGCCAACTCCGATGCCATGGGAACAAAACGCACCTTGCCGCCCTTCAGCTTCGCCCGGACCGCCAACAGCCCTTCGCCATACAGGACGTCGGACCATAGCAGCCGGTGAATCTCGGCCGAGCGCATCCCGGTTGAGACAGCGATCAACACAATGAGTCTCATCCTGCGATTCGTCTGATTCAAGTCCTTCGTTCCCTTTCGGAAGATTCGATCGTCCAGAGCGATCTTCAGCCGCTGAAGTTCGTCCTCCGAGAGGTAACGTTCCCTTGAATCGTCTGGACGCCTCACTTCGATCAGACCAGCCGGATTCCGGTCGATGCCGGTCTCCAACGACCATATGGTCGAAGCCTTCTCCATCATGTGGTGCATGACGTTGAAGTGACGCACGGCAGTATTATCCGCGAGACCTCGCTTGCCGGTTAGGCTTTCGTACCAACGTTGAACGGCCACGCCATCAACCTCACGTACGAACTTTCGACCCAGTTCGGATCGAATCCCTTCCACGATGCTCTTCTCGCGGTCTGCCGAAGCCTTCTTACTTCCGTACTGCGTCCAATAACGATCAATCAAGTCAGACATCTTGTAGTTGATCTCCTTCTTCACGTCGAGATGCCTGTTCTCATCCCGGTTGGTCAGCTTCTTGTGCTGCACCTTCTTCGCGACGTCGAAACCGCGAACTCTTACGCTTTTCTGCCGGCCTCCTTCCCGCCAACGAACTTCGAATAGACCATCTGCTTTCTTGTGAACTGACATAATGCGTCTCCTTAATACTCAATGGTTTTGGTTGAGTGTTGTTCGATGAATCGATCAAGTACATTCACATCGAACCGCAACGCACCACCGAGCTTGACCTTGGAGAGCACCCCCATCCTGGACCATTTGTAGACGGTGTCTACCTTGACCCCGAGGTATTCGGCTGTCTCTCCAACGTTCAGGAGCCGCCGGACAATATGTCCATTTGACACTAACTCATTGGCCTTTTGGTAGAGCATTATGCCTCCAATTCCGCTCCTCAGACCGCACACGGAATCCGTCGTGCTTACGGCACCGCGGCGAAGAGCCAGGACGCTCCTGTCCATTCATTCGGACACGTTCCTACTTCCGAACACGGAAGCTCAGCAACAAACTCACCCAACTCCTCCGTGTGATGGCGCCGACGCTCGTTGCGCTGTCATTCGCTGGCGCAGCCAACCTCGCTCATGCTCAAGGAACGATCAGCTTCAGCGGAGCCCAAACCTTCATGCAAACCGTGCAGACGTTCGCCATGTACGCCGGGGCGGTAATCTGTCTCATTGGTCTCATCTTTGCCGGTGTGAGCTTCATGTCTGGCAACATTCAACGCGGCGTCATTGGGCTCTTCGGGGCCATCTTTGGCGCTGGCGTGCTTGGCTGGGGAGCGGGCTGGATCTCGTCGCTAACCGGTCAGAGTGTGAGCTAGCCATGCAGACGCCCAAGCGAGGAGAGCCCCTCTCGATCAACCAGGCCTTGAACAAGCCGCGCGAAAAGCTCGGAATCAACCTGCCGACCTGGCTCGTGATCGTGATGGTTTGCGTGATGGCTTTCCTCGCTGGGTTCCGTCTTCTCGCCGTCATCTCTTTCCCACTTCTTGCATCCGGCTGCTGGCTTGTTGTTCGGAAACACCCAAAGATGTTCCAACTCTGGGCACTGAGCCTCAGCCAGAGGTACTACTATGACCCACGCAAATACTGAGCAAGCCAAATTCGTACCGTGGTTCGCGAAAGCCGGCGCTGCCTGCTCGATCGTTCCGATCTCGCGCTTTGTTGGGGCAAACATCTTGGTAATAATATATAAGGCTCACCATTGACAAGGGACGTAAACTAGAGAAGTGTACCTCTTTAAAATCCGAATGGCCTTCATTTAATTTTTCGCAGAGCCCTAACAATCTTCTCAACCCTCCGCGAGTAGCTCTTGAGGGTTGGGACTACACTAAGTCCCTCGGCCTCCATTCCATCGCGGAACTTTACCTCAATGGCCGCGTGTCCGCGGCTCTTGAGGTGACTTCCAAAAGGAATCTCGATTCTTCCAGAACTGAGTCCAGCCAAAGTCAGAGTCCGGCACTCAACCTCCCCGTTTTCGTGTTCCAGTTCCACGTCATCAATGAACATGAAATTCAGGACCACGATAAGCAAGCGGTGTTTATCGTGAATGTCGAGCCGGTGAACGGCCCACAGATCGGGGTTCCCAGTTTTGTACGATTTCACACTATCGACCACAAAGCTAAACAGGCGGCAAGTATCGGGTATTTTTCCTTTTTTGGTGAGAACCGTTTCAAGTGTCTTCCGTTCGGGCTGGAAAGGAAAATTGAGGAACCTGGGATCGAAGGTGTTCGGGTACAGAGTCGTGTAGGTGTTACCCCATGCGATATCAAGAGCGCACATGAGATTATGGATTGCGTCTCCAATCATCAATGCGAGGTGAGCGCGGATTTTCCTGTCACTAATTCTGTAATTGAGAAACTGCTTCCCCGTCTTCGCATCGACGTGCAAAGTCAAATGGTAAGCATCTCGCGCAGCAAGGAGTCTCCGCTCAATATCAGCGATGTGCTTATCGGCCCGTTTGATTTTCAGGACCGCATTACCGTACGGAGTTTCCCAGATTTCTCGCATGATTCATGATAGGCGGTTCCTGTTATTGTTCATACTGAGGTGAGTCCATGAAATCCAAGCTATTTGCTTCATTTGGCTGTGTGGTAATGGGTGGATTTTTGCTTTGCTGTGGCGTCTACGGTCAGAACTCTAGCACCAACAACACCTCTCATCCTTGGCAAGCACTTCAGCCGAAGCCGTACACTTTATCGCCAGGTCCGGCGGGAACATATCAACTCGTGGTAGCCGAACTAGACCACGTGCAGATGGGATCACAGAAAGTGCTTATCAGGGTTGATTCGCGGACGGGGCAGGCATGGAGACTCGTGCAACTCACCGACGCATCGGGGGCGATTGTTTTTTCTTGGATGCCAATTGCAGAGAGCGAAATTGCTCCAAATTAGGCACTTCGTCTTCCGGAAATAGAAAACCCCGCTTTCCTGAGCAGGGTTTTCTGACAATTCGATACGTTCCAAAAAATCATCGCATGGAGTGTGTCAAAATGCAAGTAGCCGTAGAGTTAGCGCGAAAGATTTTGAATGTTTTAGAGCACGAGAACACCAAGGACGCTATAAACGCCTTGAAGGTTGCCATGATCTTTCTGCCCGTTAAGGTCAGCTCATCTTCGATGATTCCAGGCGCCATTCCTCAATTTCACGGAGAATCTGTTTCAGAATCTCAATGATTTTGTTGGCTTGTTCTTCGGTCATAGTGGATGCTCCTTTGGTTGGAATTGCGCTATGATAGCGCCATGAAGCACGCCGCCCGACAATCCCGAATTTGCCAAGTTCACGGAAGCGATGCGGAAGATCGTCAGCGTTCCCAAGGCCGAAGTGATGCGCCGGATTGAAGAACGGCGGGCGATGGATTTGGGCCAGAAGCGCGGGCCGAAGCCTAAGAGTTCCGCTTCCCACGCTTCTGGCGATTGACCCATGCGGGCAGCTTAGAACGGCTCTGCCGTTTCTCCCACCTTGCCGGTCAGTTCTGCATAGGTCAGTCGTTTTCCTGAAATCTGCGATACTGCCAGCATGAAACGGTCGCGGTCGTCCAAAGGATTGTCTTTGGTGGCGCGATTGTTGAACCGGAAGACCTGTTCTCCGATGTAGCGGTCAAGGTGGAACGGTTCGACAGCGATGTAGGTTCCACGCAATCCGCGCTTCAACAGGCTCCAGAAGTTCTCGATTCCGTTGGTATGGACTTCGCCTCGCACGTATTCGGAGATGTGGTTGACGGTATCGTGCACGAATCCCATCGCGTTGAGGTTCTTGTATTCAGGCAATCCGTCAGTGAATACCTTGCTTCCCTTGGACACGTTGTCGAGAATCAAATCCTGTAGCACCTTGCGTTCGATCTCTGGAATGACCTGGGCGCGAACGCGCCGCGCTTCGCGGTCGATCATCCCGACTACCGGAGTCTTTTTAGTCGCGCGTCCCCGCGCTTCCCTGAAATCGGGATTGTAGACCCATTCGCCTTGGGCGTTCTTTACAGTCCGAGCGGTCTTCATGCGCTGGCTTAGGTGCTTGTTCTTGGGTGCCCCGCCAATGTAAGCCTCATCCACTTCGACAGGTCCGCCTCCACCCATCATCTCGAAGGTGCCATCCTGTAGAGCGGCGCGAATGCGGTGGAGCATGAACCAAGCAGTCTTTTGAGTCACATTCAAGTCGCGCATGATCTCGTAGCTGCTGATACCGTTTTTGCAGTTGACGACAAGCCACACGGCCACAAGCCACTTATCAAGCGGCACAGCCGAATCCTCGAAGATGGTTCCCACCTTCACGGAGAACTGCTTGTGACAGTCTTTCGCCATACACTTGAACATGCGCCGAGTGCTGAGGTAAGAGACTTTCTTCCCACCACACTGCGGACACACAGCCCCGGCAGGCCAGCGCATATCCTTCACGAACGCCACACATACATCAGGATTCGCAAAGTACCGGGTAGCCTCAAGCAAACTCTTTGGATATTCCTTCTTCATAGCCTGTTCAGACTACCCTAAAACGCGTGGT
>CAWBHO010000138.1:0-14781 GCA_963788415.1 uncultured Acidobacteriaceae bacterium
TATTGTCGTGTACCTCGTTCGTCGTGCTCTTCGGCGTCTTCCTGGTAGCTGCTCCCTGGGCCGCACTGGCATCCATTACCGTCTTCTTCCTGGTGGTGTATTTCAGCCGCTATGTCTCGCTGGGCTCCATCCTCGGCGCCGCCAGCTTTCCGCTCTTTGCCTGGCTTTTCAACGGGATGCTGCACGATGACCCCCGACCGCCGCTTTTCGTTGCCGCCGAGTTTGCCGTCGCGCTGCTCATCGTTGTCAAGCACCACCAGAACATTGGCCGCCTGCTGGCCGGCACCGAATCCCGCTTTGGGGCGAAAAAGCCCGCCTGAGCTGCTTCTCCGCCGAAGCTTCCGGGCCTGAACAGCCACCGCCGTCTTCCGCACAGCGGCTGTTGTCCCTCCTCCAAAGCTCTCGACCAAGTTCTCTTTCGGTGCCGAGGGGCTTTGTAACAGGGCACGACTTCAGTCGTGCCGCATACCCTGCACAGTTTGCGGGCTTTAGCCCCTGAGGAATGTTTCTTTCTCGATGCCAACAGGAAATTTGCTCTAAACTCAAATCTGGAACTCTCCATGATGAAGTTTTTTGGCGGAAAGAAAGAAACCCCTGCCGATGGCCCCGGCCAGCAGGATCGCTTGCCGAAAAATCCGGCGCAGGAAGAAAAATCCGAAGAAATCACTCCTTCGGGCGAGGCTCCCGAGCTCGTTTCAGGCGGAACGCCGGCTTTTTGGCTCGGATGCGCCAGGCCGTCTCGCGCACCCGCGAGTCGCTCTCGGCCAGGATCGAAACCATCGTCGCGCTCACCCGCACGGTGGACGAGATCGACGCTGGAGGAGCTGGAAACGGCGCTGCATCACCAGCGACCTGGGCGTGCAGAACGGCCACCGCCATTCTGGACGCTCTGCGCGACCGCGCCCGGCGTCAGGCCATCGAGGGCGGCGAAGAGCTGCGCAACCTGCTGAAGGAGCAGATTCGATCGCCATTCTCGAAGCGCCCGCAAGCAGCCGGCTCCCAGCACCGCCGACGCGTCGCCCATGGTCACATTTCTGGTCGGCGTCAACGGAACCGGCAAAACGACCTCAGCGGCAAGCTGGCGGCCTGGTATCGCGACCAGCAGCAGACCGTTCTGCTGTGCGCGGCGGATACCTTTCGCGCGGCGGCCATCGAGCAGCTTGAGGTCTGGGCCGCGCGCTCGGGCGTGGAGATGATCAAGACCCGCCAGGGAGGCGACCCGGCGGCGGTGCTCTACGACGCCGCATCCGCTGCCAAGGCACGCCAGATCGACGAGCTGATTGTGGACACCGCCGGGCGGCTGCACACCAAGACCGGCTTGATGGACGAGCTGGACAAGATGCGCCGCACGGCGGCCAAGCTGATTCCCGGCGCGCCGCATGAGGTGCTGCTGGTGATGGACGCGACCACCGGCCAGAACGGATTGCAGCAGGCGCGCCAGTTCACCCAGTCGGCCGGAGTCACCGGCATCGTGCTGACCAAGCTGGACGGAACGGCCAAGGGCGGCATCGCCGTAGCCATCGCCCAGGAGATGAATCTGCCGGTGCTCTTTGTCGGCGTGGGCGAGCAGATGACCGATCTGCTGGAATTTTCGCCGGCCGAGTTTGTGGATTCGCTGCTGGGGTAGCCTGGCCCAACCGTGCAAGCCCGGCTTGGCCGCGGCAGGCTGCCCCGGCAACTGCGCCGGCAATGGAAGACAGGCGAACAGACTGGTTTTGCTGAAGGACAACAAGCTTCGCGCTCTGCCGAGTCCAACAATGCGCCTTCGTGTGCCCATTTTCTCGTCTCATCCGCGACAGTTGGGACGCTGGCCGTCCGTCAACCGGCCCAGGCAGTTATCCTGAATTGTGACCGCCATGCCCCACACCCCACGCAAGACCCCGCTCCGGAAAGGTTTCTTCCGATCTGTTGTTCGCTGGCTGGTCATCGCCGCGGTGCTGCTTTGGTCGCTCGCCGCGCTCACCCTGGTGGCCCTCCGGTGGATCGATCCGCCGACCACCGCCGTGCACGTCGAGCGCCGCGTGCAGGCCTGGATTCACCACAAGCCGTATCACGCACGCTATAACTTCATTCCGCTCAGCCAGATCTCGCCCCATCTTCAGCACGCCGTGATCTCCGCCGAGGACGCGCGCTTTTACATTCACCATGGCTTCGACTGGCACGCGATCCAGATCGCCGCCCAGGACGACATGGAAGGCGATCGCACCCGCGGAGGCTCCACCCTGACCCAGCAACTCGTCAAAAATCTGTTTTTCGGAACCAGCCGCTCGTTTCTCCGCAAAGGGGCCGAGACCAGCCTGGTGCCGGTGGCCGAATTCGTGCTCGGCAAGCGGCGCATCCTGGAGCTCTACCTCAACGTCGTCGAATGGGGCCCTGGCATTTACGGCGCGGACGCGGCCTGCCATTTCTACGATAAGACGTCCGCACGGGAGATCGGCCGGGACCAATCGGCGCGGCTGGCCGCGATTCTGCCCGCGCCCCTGAAGCGAAAGCCCGCGCGCATGAATCGCTATAGCGCCGTCATCCTCAGACGAATGCAACAGGTGGGCTGGTGATTTCAAGCAACCTCTTTGCCGATATCGCACCGCTTTTGAGAATCATTTGCCAGATTGCCGCCGGTGAAGGCCGTAATCGCTGAAGCAGCCCGCGTCCGATTCGTCTCAGGGCGCGTCTCCAGTACACTTGAGGCATCCCGTTGACCATGTTCATGAATCAACAACAGGCGGATCAAGACCGTGATTGGATGCGGCGGGCGCTGGAGCTGGCCCGGCGCGGCATTGGAGTCAGCTCGCCCAATCCAGCCGTGGGCTGCGTCATTCTGAACTCCGCTGGGCAGTTGGCCGGCGAGGGTTGGCACGAGTACGACCGCCGGGATCACGCCGAAGTGGCCGCTCTCAAGGCCGCCCGCGAACGCTCAGGAAACGCTGCCCGCGGTGGCACAGCCTATGTCACTCTGGAGCCCTGCAACCACACCGGCCGCACCGGCCCTTGTACGGAAGCCCTGATCGCGGCGGGAGTGGGCCGCGTGGTGGCGGCCACCATCGACCCCAACCCCTCCGTCGCTGGCAACGGAATGGAACGCTTGCGCGCGGCGGGCCTGGAGACGGCCGTGGGAGTCTGCGAGAGCGAGGCGCGCCGGCTCAACGAAGGCTTTGCCTGCTGGAGCCAGCACCGCCGACCGCTGGTGCTGATGAAGGTGGCCATGAGCCTCGATGGCCGCATCGCTCCGCCGAGCGCCGAGCGCCCCCCGCAGCAGCCTTTCTGGATCACCGGCGAAGAGGCGCGCCGGGCCGTGCAAGCGCTGCGCTGGCAGGCCGACGCTGTCGTGACCGGCGTGGGCACAGTCCTGGCCGACGATCCGCTGCTCACCGACCGGAGCCTCCTCAGCCGCCGCCGTCCCCTGCTGCGCGTGGTGCTGGATTCGGCGCTGCGCACGCCGCTCGACGCGAAGATTGTGGCCACGGCGCAGGGGGACGTGGTGATCTTCACCGTTTCAACGGACGAAGCCCGCATCCGCGCATTCGGCAGCCGCGGCGTCCGCGTCGAAGTCCTGCCCGCGGAGTCAGAAATGCCCAGCGGCAGTTCTTCGCCGCTGGAGCCCGGCCGCGTCCCGCTCGGAAAAGTCCTGAACAAGCTGGGCGAAGAGGGCATTTTGACCCTGCTGACCGAATCCGGCGCGCGCTTGAACACGGCCATTTTGGCCGCCGGCCTGGTGGACCGCCTGCAACTGTTCGTCTCCCCGCAGATCATGGGCTCCGACGCCCTTCCCGCTTTTCTCGACGTCGCCAGCCCCCTGCGCATCGGCCCGGTCGAGGTCGAACACTACGGCGACGATCTGCTGCTTGACTCGTTGCTGCGTGATCCGTGGCCCATCCCCTCTTGCGAGCCCGAAACCGGCAGCAAGAGAGTAGCGCCCGATCATGCCAGCGGCTGAAGAGAGTTGCCTGGAGCATCTTTAAAAGCCGGACGGTATCGGCATGTGCAACGGCGCACGAAAGAAAAGGCCGCAAACCTGACATTTTCACCTCGTTGTCGCAAAAGCGGCCGATAAGGGAATACAGATCAACAGGACCAAGTCCATTGTCCAGCTCAATCCATGCTGACCCCCATCAGCCGCCTTCGTCCCTTGCCAGCGGACGGCTCCTGACCGTGCTTGCCATCCAACTGATCGCAGTTGGCCTGGGCCTGGCCGTCTCGCGACCTGTTTCGAGCGTTTGCGATGAGGCGGTTAGCCGTCATGAACAGCTTGCGCATCAACGGGATCGGATCGATCATCTTACGGCGCAGTTGGACCACCTTCTGCCCGCCGTCCAGGCATTTCCCGCGGATCAGAAGCAGTCCCGGGCGATCTCCGAGGAACTCAGTTCCGCGAACGAGTCCGCTCAATCCCTGCTGAACGCTTCAAGCGAGCTTCCAGTTGAAACGGAAAGCGTGCGGCAGCCGGTTGCAGCGATGAACAGCGCATGGCAGGCCTGCCGCCAAAGCCGGGGTGGGCCGGCGCGCGTGCAAGGCGCGGCAGCGCTCTCGGCCGCGATCGTTGGCCTGGAGCGGGCTGTGAACACGCTGCGAAGCGGAGTCGAGCGTCAGGATCGGGAAAACCTCAACCGCATCAGCGACATCCGGCAGATGAGTTTCTGGAACAACGCTTGCGAAGCCCTTGTTTGCCTTCTGATTGTGTTTGCTCTCGTTTTTACTGTCCGCCTTTACCGCCATTTGCGCCGCGAGGAACTGGCGCGCTTCCTCATGGCGTCGCAGTTGACCGCGGAACGCGCAGCGCTTGAGAAGCGGGTGCAGGCGCGTACCTCCGACCTCGAAGCGGAGGTCAGGGAGCGGCAGCGGGCCGAGAGCCTGAACCGGGGCCGCAACCGCATGTTGGAGATGGTGGCCCGCAATGAGCCGATCACGGACATCTTCAAGGTACTGACCGAGACCGTGGCCGAGTTTCGCACCACCTGGACCTGTGCCGTTCACTCCCTGGGCTCGGGATCGCTCAAACTGATGGCCAGTTCCGGTCTGAACGACAAGATGAAGCAGCATCTTCGCTCCATCTCGACGAGCTTTGCCGGCGCTCCGGAAAGCATGGCGCTGATGACCGGAGAGCCGTACCTGATTGAGGATCTGGGAGCGGAGCAGAAGCCATGGAGCGAACTGCTGCGCGCCAATGGATTGGTGACGGTGTGGTCGGCGCCTTTTTTCGCATCGGACTCCGAGGCGCTGGGAACGCTGAGTGTGTATGCTCTGCTGAAGTGGAAGCCGTCTTCCACCGACCTTGAAATGCTGGAGATGGCTCGCTATATGGCGGCGCTGGTTCTCGAGAGGAGCCGGTTGCATGCGCAACTGATCGACCACGCCTATCACGACAGCCTGACGGGCCTGCCGAACCGCCGGCTGGCCAGAGATCGCATCTTGAGCGCCGTCAAGCGGGCTGCCAGAACCGGCCAGGGGATGGCTGTCCTGTGGATCGACCTGAACCGCTTCAAACAGATCAACGATCAGTATGGACATCCGGTGGGCGACGCGGTGCTGCAGCAGACAGCAAAGCGGCTCTCCGCCAGGCTCCGTTCCAGCGACACTCTGGCGCGGATGGGCGGAGACGAGTTCATGGCGCTCATTGAAGGGATGTCCAGCCGGGAGACGGCCGAGACCATCGCGAAGGATCTGCTCGAAGCCCTCGCGCTTCCCATGCAGATCGAAGAACTGGAGTTGAACCTTTCCGCCAGCATCGGCATCTCGCTTTACCCGGAAGATGGCCAGACCGGAGACAGCCTGTCTCACCATGCCGACCAGGCCATGTACGCCGCCAAATTCGGCTCCGGCGGGGTTCGCTCCTTTTCTCCGGAGATGGATCGCGAGCCAGCCGAACGGCGCGAGCTCGAAGAAGAATTGAACCAGGCATTGGAAACTGGAGGCTTCACCGTCGCCTATCAGCCGCTTTGCCTGCCCGATGGCTCGCTGAAGGGGTTTGAGGCGTTGCTGCGCTTCTGTTCTCCTCGCCTGGGCAACGTGCCTCCCTGCGACTTCATTCCCATCGCCGAGGAGACGCAGTTGATTGTGCCGTTGGGAGAGTGGGTCTTGCGCGAGGTCTGCCGCCAAGGCCGGGAATGGCAGGAGGCCGGGCATCGGGCAGCCTCGATCGCTGTCAATATTTCGGCCTTGCAGTTTGCGCGCGACGACTTTGCCGATACCGTGGCGCAAATCCTTGCCGAAACCGGACAATCCGCGGAGATGCTGGTTCTCGAGCTGACGGAGAGCGTCGTGATGAACGATTTCACCGAATCCGCCCGCCAGATGGAGCGCCTGAAGCGGCTGGGGGTTCGGATCGCCATCGACGACTTTGGCACCGGGTACTCCTCGCTGAACTATCTCCATCGCCTGCCCATCGACGTGTTGAAGATCGACGGCTCTTTCATGGAAAACCTGAACGAGTTGGACGGTACAGGGCCCATTGTCGAGGCTGTCCTCTCGATGGCCCACACGCTCGGCCTGAGCGTCGTGGCTGAAGGCGTGGAAACCGCCGCACAGCTGACAACCCTGAACCAGGGCGGCTGTGACCTGATCCAGGGCTATTTCTTCTCGCGGCCGCTCGAGCCCGTCGCCGCGGCTGCCTTCCTCCGCTCCGGAAGGCTGGAAGGGAAAGATCAACCCATCTCTCTGGATTCGTCCGCCAACCCTTTAGAGGAGCAGACGGCGCTCACCGAGTAATCATCGAGAACCCGCGGCCGCGGCGCCTGAAACTCAGGGCGTGAAGAGACTACGAAGATTGCCGCTTGAATGCGCCGTACAAGCTGAGCACGACAGCCTGGAGCTAGAGCAAAACCAGAGTAGCTGTACCCAGAGGCTATCGCTCAAAGTGGCTTTTTCCTCAAGAAGAAGCCACCTCGCATACGTTCCGCGAGGGCACGTTTACTCTGGTTTTGCTCTAAAGCCTGTGACGAATCTTCCCGCGGGCGGCGTGTCCGTCCTACCCGGAGAATCGAGAACCGCACCTCATCACGCTATAATTGGACGCGGAATCCATCGCTTTTTGCTTGAATTGCATCCC
Organism: uncultured Acidobacteriaceae bacterium; assembly: GCA_963788415.1. GTDB lineage: Bacteria > Acidobacteriota > Terriglobia > Terriglobales > Acidobacteriaceae > Telmatobacter. The sequence goes on from CAWBHO010000138.1 coordinate 7,043, forward strand.
TTCAGCCGGCCGCGAACTTCGTCGAACCAGGCCGGAGAGGATAGTCTAGGATGGTAGCCGATTCAAGTTGCTGCAGGCGCCTGGAGGCTGCTCGATGCGGTCAGGCTGCAAGGCGGCAGGACAGTCGCAGCAAGGCACTGAGGAGAGTACCAAATTGAAGAGGAAGTTGTTGCTTTCGATTCTGGCCATGATTCCGGCCGCGTTCCTGCCCCTGGCAGCCACAAGCCAGATTGCCCCCGATTACGAAACGCCGTCCGCCTCGCAGGCTGAACCTTCCATGAAGTACGAAGTCTTCGCCGGCTATGGCTATACCAGCCTCAACCAGGTCAATCAGTCGCGTCACGGATTGCAGGGCGCGAACCTGTCGGTGACCCGCGATTGGGGCAAGCACCTGGGCATTACCGCCGATGGGGCATATTATCCCTCCTCGATAGGCTCCGGCAATCCCGGCGACCCCACGGTGACCGTAATCCTGTTCGGCCCGGTCGTACGCGCCCACCTCCTCGGACGCTATTCCCTCTTTGCTCATATGCTGTTTGGGGGGGAACACACCGGTGGCGAGGTCGGTGGCACCCCCAAGGTTTCCTTCGCGGCGAGCCCCGGCATCGGCATGGACTACCAGTTCAAGCCGCGGTTTTCCCTCCGCCTGTCGGGCGACGATGTAATCTCGTCGTACACCGAAGACCCTGACAACCTGGGATATTCGCCCCATGAGCACGGCAACTCGCGTGTCTCGTTCGGCGTGGTGTACAAGTTCTAAGAACAACGATGCTCATCGCGGGCCGTCGGAGATGGGGAAGAGGCAGGCTGCGCCGAGCATCAGTCTCCCTTGTTTTTGTGGCCAGCCTGCCTGCCGACCGTGCGTTTACAATCGTAGAGCTGGGGAGTAATCGAGATAAGGTTACTCCGCGGCGCGCTTGGTGCACAGCGGGCAGCGTGGCTCGATCTCGATCGGTTGCCGGCATTGGACGTATATAAACACATCCATTGGACCATTGACTCCTTAGAAGGGCCTGTAGCTCAACGGTTAGAGCAGGGGACTCATAATCTCGGACACCGCGTTTAGCTGGTTTGTTGCGGTTTGCTTACCGTTGTAAATTCAGATGTTTAGGGGGTTGCGGTCCAAACCGGCACAACCCCATCTAAACCGGCACCCGCTACAGTATCCGCTACAGTCGCCCGCATCGCGGATTGGAACCGTTCCGCGCTCTTCTATGGTCATGGCCTGCGCTGGCCGCATTTCAGGGTAGCGGGAAACCCGTACAGGATGGGGCGCGAACGCACAGAAATCCCCTGTGAGCGTTTGCAAGCCCTCTGCCCTGCCGTGAGCTATAGCGGGCGCGGTGAAGGCTTTGGAGTGAAGTGTAATATTGCACTCCTGGCCCCGTGGGGTTTGGATGGCATCGCAGTAAAGGGTAAGCGTGAACGTTGCGCAGCAAAGAACATAGGCGAAAGACACAAGCCGTTCCCACTAAAGAGCGGGGCCGACTTCTGGCCGTGAGAGCGCGGCGTGGCGGCTGAGGCGGGGTGGCGGTACGCTGCCCAAAGCGGGGCTGCCCTTCACGCCTCGACTCCCAAAAAGCGATAAAACTCCCAAAGTTGCATAATCCGCGCAATGGCTTGACGGATCAACGGGATGTTTTTCGCCCCGCAGAGTGCCGGATGCAGGCAAACTTGTCCGACGCTTTCGCCTGCGCCAGCATCGCCGTCCTTTGATCCGGTTGCGGTGAAACCGGAAAAGCTGATTAACGGTGTACACTTCTGGTGCATACTGTAGACATGGAAATCAAGCTGTGCAAACGATGCGGTCAGGAATGGTGCTTCCGAGGGAAGGGACGCCCGCTGCGGTGCGGCAAGTGCAAAAGCCCGTACTGGGATCGAGAGCGGGTGCAGGATGGCCCTGTAACTCAATCGGCAAAGCAGCGGCCTCATAAACCGACGGGGCCGGTTCGCACCAGAGCACACCTGTCAAGCAGAGTCACGAGTGAAACGGCATAAAGGGCACCCGGCAGAAAGGTTACAAGCGATGAAGAAATTGAACTACTACGGAGGGGTCGCGTTGGCTGGGGCATCTGCTGGGGCGGCTGGTATTGGTCACTACGACATCGCAATCTTTCTGGGGTTGTGGGCGATTGGCGAATGGCTTGATGGGGTCTGCCGCGCCATGAAAAAGCCAGACTGCGGTGACGATAGCGGCATCCTGTGATTCCATGAGCCGACGGCCTCCCGAATCGCACAACGAGCCGTCATCATGCGCGGATCATGGCCGCATCATCGGACTTGATGAGCGAACGCCCCCGGATGGTAAACCGTCAATACCGCACAAAACCGCTGGTTATCGACAATGGCAGGGCGGGGCTACGGGCCGTTTTCGGGCAAGGACTATGTAAAGTGAAAACTCCCGCAGTCAAATCGGCGGGAAAGTCTCAAAGTCCCTTCAGAATCTCTGACAAGCTGGTATCGAGAGCGGCTACAATCTTGGCGAGAGTCCGCAAGCCCGGCTCGCGGGTTCCGCGTTCCAAGTCTGAGATGTGGACCTCATGGACGCCGGACTGCTCGGCAAGGTCGATCTGCCGCCAGTTGCGGGCGCGGCGCAGTTTCCTGATGCGCTCGCCCGTCACCGCACAGATGTCCTTTGCCATGCGTCCATGATCGGGTTAGTCTTTGCGCTATATTTAGCGCATACACTCTTTGTCGTTTGAAAGGTGGCTGCTATGCCAGTGCCCCGAAAGATTCCCTTCACGTTGCTTGTCTCGATTGCCCTGTTCGCTTCCGGTTGTGGCGGAGGCTCGGGCAATAGCGGAGGCGGGGGCAGCAATCCGCCTCCTCCACCCAGCACGGCCAATGAATGGACTTGGATGAGCGGGAGCAACACCGTGAACGCCGTGGGTGTCTATGGCTTACAGGGGGTGGCATCCACGGACAACGTGCCAGGAGCCCGAAGCTATTCTGCCGGCTGGACAGACAGTAGCGGCAATCTGTGGCTCTTTGGAGGATGGGGATTCGCCACAAACGGCGCGGTAGGAGCAACCGGCTCCCTCAATGACCTTTGGGAATTCACACCATCGACAAAAGAATGGACGTGGGTTGGAGGGAGCAACACGGCATCAATTGATCAAGGTGGGGGAAATGTGTGGGGGGTGTATGGAACACAGGGCGTTGCCTCTCCTAACAACATACCCGGACCACGTGTTAGTGCCGCCACATGGAAGGATAGCGGAGGCAATTTTTGGCTATTCGGAGGCGAAGGATTCCCCTCATCCAAGGGGTATAACTGCTGTATAAACCCACCATTTGGCCCCCTCAATGACCTTTGGGAATTCACACCATCGACAAAAGAATGGACGTGGGTTTCTGGCAGCGATGTAATCAGCAATGCGAATGGCGTGTACGGTACGCAAGGAGTTTCCTCTCCAAATAATTTCCCTGGAGCGCGTAGCGGGGCGATGAGTTGGACCGACACCAATGGAAATCTATGGTTTTTTGGCGGGAGCGGGTACAGCGATTTTTGGGAATTCAGTACATCAACCAAAGAATGGACGTGGATGGCTGGTGGCAACACAGCCGGTGCGACACCAATCTATGGAACCCAAGGTGTCGCAGCTGCTAGCAATACGCCGGGCGGGCGCAGCGGATCTGTCACTTGGACCGACAAGAACAGTAACCTTTGGCTTTACGGCGGTTACGCCTCCGGTATCAATTACGACCTCAGCGACCTTTGGGAATTCAATCCTTCGACCAAGGAATGGACATGGGTGAGCGGGAGCAACGCGGGCGGAGTTCTGCCCATCTACGGAACGCAAGGGACCGCTTCGGCCAGCAATACTCCCGGAGGAAGGGATAGCGCCGTCGGCTGGACTGACAGCAGTGGCAACCTTTGGCTCTTCGGCGGATTTGATTACGATACGACGACTGGCGCAAATGGGACGAACGATTACCTCAATGATCTTTGGGAGTTTAATACGACAACCAAGGAATGGACGTGGGTTGGTGGCAGCAACGTGGGGAATGCAAATGGTGCCTACGGAGCACTTGGCACCCCGTCCGCAAGCAATGTTCCTGGCGCAAGGGGAAGCGAAGGCGTTGCGTTGACTTGGACAGACAACAGTGGTAACTTCTGGCTCTTTGGTGGGGATGGCTACGGAGCAACTGGGGCAGCGGATAGTTTGCTCAATGACCTCTGGCGTTATCAGCCATAGCAAATCGTAGGAAGAAAAGCCAAATAGATGAGGCGTATCCAAAGAGATCATGAGACGATTCCTTTTACTTTTGACTGTCGCTGGATTGATGCTGACAGTTGGCTGCAAATCCTCTGCGCCCTCCAATTCGTCCGATAGCAGAGGGGAGGCCGCGTCTGCCCCAAATTGCACTGAGCCGGAGAACCCGTATGACGAAGGCTCCGGGCACTACGCGGGTTATGAATGGGCGCAGAGCAGCGGATCAGGGACTTGCGGCGGTAACTCCCAGTCATTTATTGAAGGCTGTGAGGAGTATGAGAATCAGGAAGCTGAGTACCAAGAATGCGAAGCGAAGAAGTAAGCTGCGGGCAGGACAAACCGGGGGCGTACTGTGAATCTCAAAGAAGGAACACGGCGACTGGCGCTACTCTTGGGAGTGGCCGGGGCAATTGTCGGCGGATTTGCCTCATACCTCGAATTGCAGACCACCCTGGATCAAAAGAGATTCCATGACAGATTTGAGGAATTGGCGGCTTCCGGTGTTGTTCAACAAGAGGAGCGGAATTGCCTGAATTCCCCGGCCGGCTCTGAAAGGCTCGATGTTAAGATGCCGCCGAACGGCAGCGGCATAAAGACGATTTCCCTCAGAGACGATTGTAAGGTTGGAACAATTCAGACGGGGAGTGAGTTCTTATTTGAGGATTTGACGCCCAACCTCGTGTCTACCTGTCTCTTGGCCTCGACTTTTCCTATCCTCGGCTTTTTAGTCCCTTGGGGCTTAGTTCGGGTCATCGGATGGGTGGGAGCCGGATTCGTTGCAAGCTCAAAGTGAACGGCCCGCCCCGGCTGGCACCGGGGGTTTCTGTTTTCTCAGTACATCACGCTGTAAAAGGTCGAAAATTAAGGGACTATCGCCCTTTGCAGATTGGAATCGTTCCAATGTGCCCATGATGCAGGTAGAACGCGCTTGACGATAACCGCAATGTCCTGCAAAAACGCTCCCTCTGGAGCCGTGTATTGTCGCACCGCTCCCCATGCGAGCAGGTCAGCAACTTGAAGCGCCGGAGTCTTTTTGAAGTCAGTTTCGGTGACTGACTTCACAAGTTGCCATGTCTCCCGATTGCCTGCAATTTCAAAACGATTACTTTCCATTTGTCTACGAAGAGCGCGGAAGTCATCGAAGAACGGTTCATCGCGGTCAAAATAAAAATGTGCTTCTGAGACGATGAGGCTTGGGAAGTCTCTAGCGAACCACGCCATAACGTAGTGCGGGCAAAAGTGAGTGCAGAATCGAATCGGTGACGCAGTATTTAACCCGCTCTCAATACGGCGTTGCACAGCCCTTGCATCTACGCTGGAGAGGAACATTCTGCTGCGTGATACGTCCAAGCTCTTAAGGTAATTCACCACATCTGATACCAAACGCTTGCGCCTTGTATTATCCCATCCCCGGCTGGCTGCAAAGGGGCTTTTGCGGGAATCGCTTCGCAGTTCCTTCATGTGAAGGTATGGGGCCACTGGGCGGAATCGGTCGTCGGCAAGCATCGCATCCCAGCCAATTTCAAATTCTGCCATTACCCCATCATCGGCAGCAAAGCCCCCCATCCCAATACATTCGCAATCGTTCCAGTCCACTCCCCTGTGGCTGCCATCGAAATAGGATTTGAGAGCGATCAGAATTCCTCTTTCCGCATCACCCACACATGGCAGCATCTTGCCCAGTATGCTGCCTTGCATACACACATGCGAGGCATTAAGGTGCGGTTGACAGTAGGCACACATTTGCTTTACGCTCCATTCTGTCTGGAACGTTTACAGAGATGCCGACGAATAGACCCCGCCTGCCAGCGGGGTTTTCCATTTATGGTCTCAGTGTAAACCCGAACCATGCGCGATGCTCGCCACAGAGCATGTCTGCGAAGTTCGCGCTTCATCGGCGATCATGGGGCTATGGTTCGGCATCGTGCAACATGGTGCTGCTCTGTTTCGGGCCATTGTCGCCCGATGATTGCGCCACATTCGCGCCTTGTGCGCCGATGAACCGCTTGGATGCCGGGTTGAACGCTGCGGATGGCGTCATGGTTGGCCGCTGCTACAGGCCCGCTAGTGAGGCTCCGGCGCTTTGTTCGTTCATGCCGTCAACTTCATTTCACCCGAAACAGGTGAAACAATGCAGTATTCATGCGGGGTTGAGCGAATTTGTCGATCCGAAACATCGGCTCTCTGTTTCGGTTTCGGAATTGGCGTCTTCGCCAATGTTTGCGCGGGTTGTTTCGCATGTTTCAGTTTCAGCGTTTTTGGATAGCAGGTAGTGGCAAAATGGCCCGTCAAACTCCGAGCGCAAATATCCCTTGCCGGTTGCTCCGCCGTCCGCCCGCACTTGGCGGGGCGCTGGCCCAAAAGGTCGGAGTATCGTGGCCAGTCCCCTTGGCGTCAATTCCCGGCTCGATTCCCCCCAAGGGCTATCGGGGATTCTCTTCAACGCATCGAGCAAACTGGCGGTCAGCATGTGCGGCTTGCCGCCCGGCCAGACGCGCCGCACATCGGCCAGCAGCTTGAGCGCCTGAGAGTCTTCCGCATCATCGGCGGCCTTAGCGCCGCAGAGCAACCGGGCGCATTTCTTCAGTTCATCGACGCGCCCCGGCGCGGTCACAGCACACACAGCGAAAAGCGGCATCCATAGGTCCGCCTCACGGTCCTCAAGAAAATCAAGATCGCTCATGTCTTCGTATGACTCGCGGACGGCATCGAGCCGTGATTCCGCCCACGCTGCGATGATGTTACGAAGCGGCTCTGCTTCGGCGGGTGTCCTTGCGAACAAGAACCGTGCGACGGTCTGCGATGCGGATTTTCGCTGCATGGGAATGCAGATGCAACGATCCGTGAGCGTGTCGGGCAGTCTGCCGATGGCCGCGAATGCCTTGGGGCCATACACGGGGAAATGGACTGGTTCCCAATCCTTTCCGCTGGCTTCGCAACGTGTCACAGTCGCGCCCCTTCGGTGTCCGGCATTCAGGATCGACAGGATTACCTGTGTGCTCTCGGACGGGTTGGCATTTCGCAGCGGCTCAACTTCATCTAAGAGCAGTGTCGGAGAGTCCTTCATCAGACGGAAAATCGAAGCTGGACTGGCGGAGGTGATTCGTAGCGGCTTCGCGCACAGCAGCTCCAGAACTTCTAACACGCGGGTCTTGCCGCATCTCTTCACTGGGGACGTGAGAGCGATATACGGGAACGCGCCGAACGCATCCGAGACGTGAGTTGCAGCGGTCCACAATGCCAGCGGCAAATAGGCCGCTCCTGGCAGAATGCAGAAGCGCCGGATAAAGCTCTCTGTCTCGCCGACTGCATCGGGATCTCTGCCGGCGTCCGGTTCGCTTGGTTTGACTTGGGCTTCTTTGAATTCTTCTGCTACACTTCGGGTAGACAAGATTTACCTTTCCGGCCCACGTTCCCGCGTGGGCCTTTCCATTGTGCTGAACACGCCCTCGATTGCCCTGTGCGCGGCCCGATGTACTCTGTCAGCTTGCTCGTTCTGCCGGGTCCGGCGCGGCAGGTTCC